>VBBY01000162.1 GCA_005881595.1 Betaproteobacteria bacterium
CGCGGACCTCGCGCGCGCGAAGAAGCTCAGGATCATCTGCAAGCAGGGCGTCGGCGTCGACACGATCGACCTTGAGGCGGCGAAGGCGAGGGGCATCCCCGTGTCGCGCACGCCCGGGGTCAACAGCGAGGCGGTCGCGGAGCTGGCCCTCGCCCTGGGCCTCGCCGCCGCGCGGCGCGTCGGCGAGCTGGACCGGCTGCTGCGGGCTGGCGCGAAAATCGAGCGCCTGAAGCTCCTCGGCGTCGAGATGCTCGAGAAAACCGTCGGCGTGGTCGGCTGCGGAAATATCGGCTCGCGGGTGGCGCACAAGTGGCAGCGCGCGTTCAACGCCCGCATCGTCGCCTATGACCCTTACGTTGCGGATTTGCCGTTCGAGAGGAAATCCAGGCTGGAAGACCTGCTGCCGGAAGCGGACCTGCTTACGCTGCATGTCCCGCTCACCGACGAAACCCGCCACATGATCGGCAGGCGGGAGCTGGCGCGAATGAAGCCGACGGCGGTGCTGGTGAACACCTCGCGCGGCGGCGTGATCGACGAGGCGGCGCTCTACGAGGCGCTCAATGCCGGGCGCCTCTTCGGCGCCGGGCTCGACGTGTGGGAAGTCGAGCCGCCGCCGAAGGAGCATCCGCTGCTGCAGCTACCCAACGTCGTGGCGACGCCGCACGCCGCGGGCGGCACCGAGGAAACGCAGATCCGCAGCGCGCTCCAGGTGGCGCAGCAGGTGGTCGAGGTATTGCAGGGCAAGCCGGCGCGCAACCGGGTGGCCTGAGCATCAGACCTTTACGAACAGCGTAACGAGAGGGCGTTTGCCGCGCTGAGCGCTCCAGTGGCCGTGCACTTTCGAGTCGAAGCTGGCCCCTTCCGGCAGCACGTCCGCCGAAAAGAAGTGCTCGCCCGGCTTGAAGACGCGCGTGCTGCCGTCCTGCAGCCCGATCTCCATCTCGCCGCCCAGGATGAACACCCACTGCGGCCTCGGCGTGCAATGCCACGGGCTGCGAAACCCCACCGGGCTGTGGCGCAGCTGGTAGCCCGCGGATGGAAACACCGCGGAGAGCATCGCCTGCGGCGTGCCGTCGGCGAGCGGCAGCTCTTCCTCGCGCCACTTCGCGCGGCCGTCGCGATCGGTGTAAAGCGTGACCTTGGTGAACATTGCCATATACTGGGTCCCGAGAGGAGAGCGACATGAAAGCATATCTTGGCGCGCTTGCGGCGGCGCTGGTTTCGCTTGGCACCACGGCGTTGGCGCAGGACGGGCCGCGGTTCAGGCCGCTTTCCGTCAGCGAGCTGAACGACGCGCAGCGCAAGGTGTACGAGGAGATCGCGGGCGGGCCGCGGGGCGGCGTGCGGGGACCGTTCAACGCGCTGCTGCGCAGCCCGCAGCTTACCGACCGCGTGCAGCGAATGGGCGAGTACATCCGCTTCAACAGCTCGCTGCCACCGCGCCTGAACGAGTTCGCGATCCTCATCACGGCGCGCCACTGGAGCTCGCAGTACGAGTGGTACGCGCATCACCCGCTCGCGCTGAAGGCGGGTCTTGCGCCGGGCGTCGCGTCGGATCTCGCGCAGCGGCGCCGCCCGGCGGCCATGCAGGACGACGAGGCTGCCGTCTATGACTTCTGCACCGAGCTGCACGAAAGGAAGTTCGTGAGCGACGCCACCTACAAGGCGGTGCTCGAGCGCTTCGGCGAGCGCGGCGTCGTCGACCTGATCGGCGTGTCGGGCTACTACACGCTGGTCTCCATGGTGCTCAACGTCGACCGCCATCCGGCGCCGGAGAACCTTCTCGCCGGTCCGCCGACGCAAGTCATGAACATCGTGCGCGAGGCCGACATCAAGTTTCAGCCGGCTCGATATCCGGGAATCCAGAGCGCGGTCATTTCCGGCAACCTGACTTCGCCGGGACAGCCGTACGTGCAGCGCAACAAGTTTTCGCCGGGCACGTTCAGCCCGCCGCACTTCCACCCGGAGACGCGCTACATCGTCGTGCTGAAGGGCACCTGGTGGGTCGGCTCCGGGCCGAAGTGGGACAAGGAAAACACTACGCCGGTCCCCGCCGGCAGCTTCGTCGTGCACCACGCCAACCAGATCCACTACGACGGCGCAAAGGACGAGGAGGTCGTGCTGCAGATCATGGGCATCGGCCCGAGCGCCACCATCCCGGTCGACGAGTCCGGGCAGCCGAAGAGATAACTAGCGCAGTTCGGCGCGCACGATGGCGGCGCCCTCGGCGAGGGCTTTCAGCTTGCCGAACGCCGCCTCGCGCGACAGGTATTTCATGCCGCAGTCGGGCGCGGCCACCAGGCGCTCGGGCGGCACGTGCTCGAGCGCGGCGCGGATGCGCCGCGCGACTTCCTCGGCGCTCTCCACCTCCTCGGTGCCGAGGTCGATCACGCCCAGGACCACCGTCTTCGGCGCGAGATCCTTCAGCACGCCGAGATCGAGCCGCGGCTGGGCGGCCTCGATCGAGATCTGCGCCGCGCTCGCGTCGGCGAGCTGCGGCAGGAACGAGTAGCCGCTCGGCTTGTCGTGCACCGCGGCGGCATAGCCGAAGCACAGGTGCACGACGGTGGGGCCGGGAATGCCGGCGAGCGCGCGGTTGATCGCCTTCACGCCATAGCGCGCGGCGCGCTCGGGCCGCGCCTGGAGCCAGGGCTCGTCGATCTGGATCACGTCGGCGCCGGCGGCCTTGAGATCGCGCGCCTCGGCGTTCACCGCGTCGGCGTAGGCGAGGGCGAGGGCCTCCTCGTCCTTGTAATAATCGTCCTGCGCCTGCTGCGCCATGGTGAACGGGCCGGGCAGGGTGATCTTGATCATGCGCCCGGTGTTCGCGCGCAGGAACTGCACGTCCCTCACTTCGATCGGGCGGCTGCGCACGATCGGGCCGCGAATCCGCGGCACCGTGGCGCGCCCTCCGCTGCGGTTGATCGTCGTGCCGGGATTGCGCAGGTCGACCCCGCCGAGCGACGTCGCGAAGCGGTTCGAATAGCTTTCGCGGCGCATCTCGCCGTCGGTGATGATGTCGATGCCCGCGCTCTCCATGTCGCGGATCGCAAGCAGCGTGGCGTCGTCCTGGGCCTGCTCCAGCCAGGGTTCCTCGACCCGCCAGATCTCCGGCGCCCGCAGCCGCGGCACCTTCGAGCCGAGCTTGTCGCGGTAGATCAGCCAGCCGGGCTGCGGATAGCTCCCGACCACGGTCGTCGGCAGAATCTTGTTCACGTGACCTCGACTCGCATCGAACCGATGCGCTCGATCGATGCGAGCATCATATCGCCCGGCCGGACCGGCCCGACGCCTTGCGGCGTGCCGGTCAGCAGCACGTCGCCTGGATACAGCGTGTAGAACGAGGACCCCCAGGCGATCAGCTCCGGCACCTTGAGGATCAGGTCGCTCGTGTGCGCGTCCTGCCGCGTCTCCCCGTTCACCTTGATGGACAGCGCGAGCTGTCCCGGGTCCGGTATCTCGTCCGGCGTGGTCAGCCACGGCCCGAGCACGCAGTACGAGTCGGGCGACTTGCGCAGGCTCCTCTCCTCGGGCCCGCGGATCGTCATGTCGAGGCCGATGCAATAGCCGGCGATGCAGCCTGGAGCTTCGGCCGCAGAAACGTTGCGCGCCTTCCTGCCGATCACCACGGCCAGCTCGACCTCGTGGTCGTTCCTGCGGTCGAGGTGAACGAGCTTCACGCCTTCGCCCGGGCCGACCAGCGAGCTTGGCGCCTTCAGGAACATGCCTGCCTTGTGGATCTCGCTCACCAGGTTGCCGTGGTGGATCCCCTTGTCGGCGAGCGCCTCCTCGAGGTGCTTCTTGTAGTTCACCGGCGCGGCGATGATCTTGCCCGGGTTGGCGACCGGGCTGAGCAGCCTTACCTGATCGACGGGGATCGGGCTCGCGCGCCGCGCGGCCGCCGGCATCTCCGGCAGCAGGTCGCGCAGCGCGGCGATGAACGGATCGTGCCGCGGCAGCGGATAGGTGACCTGCGGCAGGCGGTCGAGAACCGCGGTCACATCGCGGATGCCCTCGCCGGAGACGATGCCGACGCGATTGTCGTCAAACCGGCAGATCCGCATGACGCCGCATTTTAGCGGCATCAAAAAAGGCCCCGGGCGCCGGGGCCTGAGCCGGTGCGAAGGAAGTCAGCCGGACGAACGGCGATCGGGACGCATATTAGCGGCCAGTTTTGCCGCTGCGTTCCTGGTCGCCTCAAACTGCAGCTGCAGGAGCCGCGCGTGAAAGGCGTCCAGCTCCCTCAAGATTTGCAGCCTGAGAAAATGCGCGCCTCGCATTTCCGCTCGCGCCCATTTCAGGTGTCCGGATTCTGAGAACAGGTCGGCGGCGTAGCCGTCGACTGCCGAGAGCAGCCGCTTGCAATCGCTATCGTCGATCGCCGCTGCTGCCTTCCGGGACAGGTCCCCCAGCCTCTCCAATGTTCGTTCGTCTCGCGATCCGCCACGATGATTGATGATCAGATTGCGCATTGCGGAGTAATGCTTGCGGGCGGTCTCTACGTCATGTACACCACTTTTTAATCTCCGGTCCATCTCAGGTCCCCTTCGTGAGGGCCCCCCCGAACCATACTGTGTAATTGGCGAGCCGCGTTTTTGGAGTGTCGTGACCATGGATCATTCGGCATGGTCGGGAAAATCCCTACGCGCGGTATTTGCAAATGCTTTTGAAATCATGTTGATAGGCAGTATGAGAATCTGCGTTTTCGGCGCCGGCGCGGTCGGCGGGCATATCGCGGCGAAACTCGCTGCCTCGGGAAACGAAGTGTCGGTGGTCGCCCGGGGCCCTCATCTGCAGGCCGTTCAGAGAAATGGACTGAAGCTGCTCCATGGCGAAGAGACCATCCTGGGACGCGTCCGCGCGAGCGAGAGCGCGGCCGGGCTCGGGCCGCAGGACTGCGTCATCGTCGCGCTGAAGGCCAACATGCTGGGCGCGTTCGCCGAGCAAGCCGCGCCGCTCCTGGGACGCGAGACGTCGGTGGTCTTCGCCCAGAACGGCGTTCCATGGTGGTATGCATTCGGGTTGAAGGCTGACAGGCCGAAACCGCCCGATCTCTCCGCCCTGGACCCCGGGGGGCAACTGCAAGCCGCCGTAGCGCCCGAGCGCATCATCGGCGCGGTGGTCTACTCAGCGAACGAGGTGATCGAGCCGGGCGTGATCCGCAATTTCGTGCCGGGACGAAACATGCTGGTGGTGGGCGAGACCGACGATTCTTTCTCCAGGCGAGTAGAACAATTGAGAAACACCCTGGAAAGCTCCGGCATGTCCTCGCCGCCGGCCGCCGATATCCGGCAGTCGGTGTGGAGCAAGCTCACGCAGAACCTCGGCAATTCGACACTGTGCCTGCTGACCGAGGCGACCGTCGGCGCGGTGCGCGCTGACCCGGCCCTGTCGAAGCTGCTCGGGCGCATGGGCGATGAGGCCCGGGTGATCATGCGGGCGCACGGCATTCCTACCGAGGGCGCCGTGGAGCGGCCGGGCGGCGGCCAGTCCCCGGGGCTGATCGGCCACAAGCCCTCGATGCTGCAGGACTACGAGCGCGGCCGTCCGATGGAGATCGAAGCCCAGCTGATGGCGCCCCTCGCCTTTGGCCGGGCGGCCGGCGTCGCCACCCCGACCCTGGATGCCCTGATCCCCCTAGCTACTTTCAAAGCCGCCGCCAAGGGCCTGTACGCAATGAATTTTTTACACTGACGCGCCGGGCAGGAAATGGGCGCGAGGATTAGAATCGCGTCCAGGGAGGGCTATGCCGAGGACGCGACAGGTGGCAAAAGCCAAGGCAACCGAAGCCGCAGTCCGAACAGCCAAAGCCGGCAGCCCCGCTCCGGTCGATGCCGCGTTGCAGCTGGTCGAGGCGCTGCCCGTGCCGATGTTCGTCAAGAGCCGCGACGGCAGGTATCTCGGGGTCAACCGGGCCTGGGAGGAGTTCTTCGGCGTATCGCGCGCGAGCTTCCTCGGCAAGCAGGTCGAGGACCTGTATCCGCAAAACCCGGCGATCGCCGAAATGCACCTCGAGATGGACGGCCAGCTGTGGCGCAATCCCGGCGGCCAGAGCTACGAGGCCACGGTCACCGCGCGCGACGGCCGCTTGCGCGACACGATCTACTACAAGGCGACTTTCGCCAACGGCAGCGGCGAGGTCGCCGGGCTGCTGGGCGCGATCGTCGACATCACGGCGCGCAAGCAAGCCGAGGCGAGCCTGCTCGAAAGCGAGCGGCGCTTCCGGCGCACCTTCGAGCTGGCAGGCTCGGGAGTCGCGCACATCGGCATGGACCGGCGCTTCATCCGGGTCAACCGGCGCTTGTGCGAGATCCTCGGCTATCCGCAGGCCGAGCTGCTGCGCCTCACCGGACGGCAGATCTCGCATCCCGACGACCTCGACGTCATCAATGCACAGCGGCCTCGCCTGTATGCGGGCGAGGTCGATTCGGTGCGCGTCGAGAAACGCTATCTGCGCAAGGACGGCTCGATCGTGTGGGTGTCGTTCACGATGGTGGTCGAGCGCGACGCCGCCGGCAAGCCGCAATACGAGATCGCGTTCTACGACGACATCACGGCGCGCAAGCACGCCGAGGCGGCGCTGCGCGAGAGCGAGGAGCGCTTCCGCTCGGTGGTGGACTCCGCGAATGAGGGCATCCTGGTCTACGACAAGCAGCTCAATGTCGTTGCCGGAAACCTGGCCGCCGAGCGCATCCTCGGGCTGCCGCTCGCCAACATCATCGGCGCCGCCGGCTTCACCTCGCTGCTGCCGTGCGTGCACGCCGACGGCTCGCCGGTCCTGCCAGACGAGCGGCCGACGCGCCTCACCGTCAAGAGCGGCAAGCCGCTGACCGGGGAGATCGTCGGCATCTACCGCGCGGACGGCTCGATGAACTGGGTGTCGGTGAACACCGGGTTCCTCAGGCGCCCGGGCGACACCGACTGGTACGGTGTCGTCTCCACCATCGGCGACATCACCAAGCAGCGCCATGCCGAGCTCGCGCTGAGCGCGAGCGAGGCGCTCTACCGGCAGACTTTCGAGCTCGCGACCGCCGGCATCGCCCACGTCGATCTCAGCGGCCGCTTCATGAAGGTGAACCGCCGCCTGTGCGAGATCCTGGGCTACGGCGAGCAGGAGCTGATCGGCCGCCCGGTGAAGGAGATCTCGCATCCCGAGGACCGCAACCTGACCGATTCGCAGCGCATGCGCGTGCGCAGCGGCGAGAAGCAATCGGTGCGCTTCGAGAAGCGCTACCTCAGGAAGAGCGGCGCCATCGTGTGGGTCGACCTGTCGGTGGCGCTGGCGTGCGACGCGAGCGGCGTGCCGCAATACGAGATCGCGCTGTTCGACGACATCACCGAGCGCAAGAAGGCCGAGGCGGCGCTGCGCGAGGCGCACGAGGAGCTGAAGCGCTCGAACGCCGAGCTCGAGCAGTTCGCCTATGTCGCCTCGCACGACCTGCAGGAGCCGCTGCGCATGGTGTCGAGCTACACCCAGCTCCTCATGCGCCGCTACGGCGACAAGCTCGACGGCGACGCCAGGGAGTTCACGGCGTTCATCGTCGACGGCGCGACGCGAATGAAGCAGCTGATCGAGGACCTGCTCGCCTACTCGCGCGTCGGCACCCGCGACAAGAACTTCAAGCCGGTCGACGCCGGGTCGTCCCTCGGGCGCGCGCTCACCAACCTGCGCGCCGCGATCCAGGACTCCGGCGCCACGGTGACGCACGACCCGCTGCCGACGATCCCTTGCGACGAAGTACAAGTCGCGCAGCTGTTCCAGAACCTGATCGGCAACGCGCTGAAGTTCCGCAAGCCCGATGCCGCGCCCGCCGTGCACGTGGGCGCCGCCGACCAGGGCGCGGAATGGGAATTCATGGTGCGCGACAACGGCATCGGCATCGAGCCGCAGTACTTCGAGCGCATCTTCATGGTGTTCCAGCGCCTGCACGACAAGGGCGAGTACCCGGGAACCGGGATCGGCCTGGCGATCGTCAAGAAGGTGGTCGAGCGCCACGGCGGCCGCATCTGGGTGCAGTCCCAGCCCGGCGCCGGCACCACGTTTCATTTCACCATGCCAAAGGAGAGGAAAGCCGCGAATGGATGACGCAACCAAGGGCAGCCGGCCGGTCGAGATCCTGCTGGTCGAGGACAACCCCGGCGACGAGCGCCTGACGCGGGAGGCCCTCAAGGAGGGCAAGGTCTACAGCAACATGCACTGGGTGAAGGACGGCGTGGAAGCCATGCAGTTCCTGCGCCGCGAGGGCAAGTTTACCGGCGCGGTGCACCCGGACATCATCCTGCTCGACCTCAACCTGCCGAAAAAAGACGGGCGCGAAGTGCTCGAGGAGATCAAGCAGGACCCGCAGCTGAAGTGCATCCCGGTCGTGGTGCTCACCACCTCGAAAGCCGAGGAGGACGTGCTCAAGACCTACGGCCTGCACGCCAACTGCTACGTCACCAAGCCGGTCGACCTCGACAAATTCATCCACGTGGTGAAGTCGATCGACGCGTTCTGGCTGTCGGTGGTCACGCTGCCGTCGGGCCAGCGCTGAACATGAGGCTCTTGAGTTTCATTTTTCTGGCTGTCCTTGCCGTTGCCGCCCGCGGCGAGGAGATTCGAGTGCTTTCCGGCGGCGCGGCGAGAGCGTTTGTCGAGCCCCTGGCCGCGACCTTCCCGGGGCATGCGGTGAAGCTCGAGTACCAGCCGATGGGCAAGCTGGTGCAATCGCTCGCGGGCGGCTACCGGGCCGACATGGTGATCGTGACGAGCGAGGTGCTGCCGCAGCTAGAGCGCGACGGCAGGGTGGCGGCGCTCGGCGGCAAGCCGGTCGCGCGCGTCGGCATCGGCGTGGCGGTGAACGAGAAGGCGCCGCTGCCCGATATTTCCACCCCCGAAGCCTTCAGGCGCACGCTGCTCGCGGCGCGCTCGGTGGTCTACATCGACCCGAAGACCGGGACCAGCGGCAAGCATGTTGCCGACGTGTTGGAACGTCTAGGTATTTCGGAGCAAATGAAATCCAAGACCAGGCTGGGACAAGGTGGCTATATCACCGAGCCGGTCGGGCGCGGCGAGATCGAGCTCGGCATCCACCAGATCAGCGAGATCCTGCCGGTGAAGGGCGTGCGCCTGGCCGGCCCGCTGCCGCCCGAGCTGCAGAAATACACCGTTTACGTCGCTGCTCCGGTCCTCGACAGCCAAAACAAGCCTGCAGTCGACGCCTTCATTGCGCATCTCAGCGCACCGGAGGCGCGCGCGCGGCTCGCGGCCTCCGGCTATACCCCGCCCGAGTGAGCGCGGAACGCCCGGTCATTCTCGTGGTCGACGACTCGAGCGATCTCCTTGCGCTGACCACGAGAATGCTGGCAGACGACTACCAGGTGCTGACCGCCGAGGACGCCGGGACCGCGCTCGAGCTGGCGGCCGGCACGCCGCGGCCCGACCTGATCCTGCTCGATGTCGAGATGCCCGGCGCCACCGGGTTCGACGTCTGCCGGGTGCTGAAGTCGGAAGGCAACACCTACGACATCCCGGTGATCTTCCTCACCAGCAAGGCCGAGGGCGATGCCCAGCTGGAGGGCTTGGAGATCGGCGCGGTGGATTACGTGCTCAAGCCCGCCAACGCCGGGGTGCTGAAACTGCGCATCGGCCTGCACCTCGGCCTCGCCAGCCGGCAGCAGGTGCTGGAGCGCGCGGTGGCGGAGCGCACCGAGCAGCTCGACAAGACCCGCACCGAGCTGATCCGGCGCCTGGCGCGCGTGATGGAGCTGCACGAGAGCTCGGCGGTGGGCAATCGGGTCATGCGCCTTTCGCAGTACGCCAAGCTGATCTCGCAGGCGGCAGGCGCCAGGCAGGCGATCTGCGACATGATGATGAAGGCCGCGCCGCTGCACGACATCGGCAAGCTCGGCGTGCCCTCCGAGATCCTGCGCAAGCGCGAGCGGCTCTCGGCGCCGGACTGGGAGCAGGTGAAGCGCCACCCGAAGCTCGGTGCCGATATCATCGGCGAGCACGACGACCCGCTGCTGCAGCTCGCGCGCCAGCTCGCGCTCACGCACCATGAGCGCTGGGACGGCTCGGGCTACCCGGAGCGGCTGAAGGGCAACGCCATCCCCTGGCCGGGGCGGGTGATGGCGATCGTCGACAGCTTCGAATCGATGACCACTACCCAGTTCTACCGCGATGCGATGCCGATCGAGAAGGCTGCGGCGGAGATCATCTCGGGCAGCGGCAAGAAATACGACCCGGCGCTGGTCGAGGCTTTCAAGAAGGCGCTATCGGTCATGACCAAAGTGCGCGAGACTTACTCCGATTCCCTCGGGGACATGATCAATCTAGACTTTTCCCCCGCCAAGGCCAGGGCCAAGCCCAGCAGATGAGCAAGCTGTTCGACAAGCTGAAGGAAGCGGACCGCTTGCGCGCCGGAGCGCAGCGCGACCGCATCGAGGCCGAGCGCAGCGCCGGCCAGGCGGCGCAGGCGAAGCTGGGCGAGGAGAAGCGCGGGCTGGACATGGCGCGCGAGCGCCAGGCGGCGGAAGTCGAGCTGCGGCGCATCGCCAATGCGCGCGCCGAAGCCGAGGCGAAGGCGGCGCGCGTGGTCGCCGAGCGCCAGCGCGCCGAAGCGCAGGCGGCCGCCGAGGCGAAAGCGCGCGAGGCAGCGGAGAAGAAGGCCGCGGCGCTGGCCGAGGGCCGCCGCCAGAAGGAGGAAGAGGCCGCGCAGCACGCGCGCGAGCGGGCCGAGTCCGAGAGCCAGGCGGCCGCGGCGATGCGCGAGCGCGCTGCGGCCGAAGAGCTGGCGCGGCGCGCGGCGCGCGAGCGTCTGCAAGCCGAGCAGCGGACGCTCGAGGCGGCAAGAGAGCGCGCGGCGGCTGAAGACAAGCTCAAGCGCGAGGCCGAGGCGCGCACCGCGGCGGAGTCCGAAGCGGGGCGCCTGGCAAAGGAGCGCGGCGACATCGAGCGCGCGCATCTCGAGCAGCAGCAAGCGCGGCGCGATGCCGAGAAGCGCGCCGGGCAGCTCGCCGACGAGCGCCGGCGCCTCGAAACCGATGCCGCGCAGCTCGCGCGTTCGCGCGCCGATGCCGAGGAGCAGGCGCGCGTCGCCGCCGAGGAAAGGATCGCCGCCGAGCGCAACGCCATGACGGCGGTGCGCGAGCGCGAGGCCCAGGATTCGCATGCCGCGCGGCGCGCGCAGGCGCGCGCCGATGCCGAGGCGGCGGCCGGCGAAATGGCGAAGGAGCGCCAGGCAGCCGAAATGCGCGCGCTCGAAGAGGCGAACTCCCGCGTCGCGGCGGAGAAGCGCGCGACGGTGCTGGCCGAGGAGCGCCGCGGCATGGAGCTCGCGGCAGAGCAGAAGGCGCGCGAGCGCGCGAATGCCGAGGCGCAGGCGCTCGAGGCGGCGAAGCTGCAGGCCGCGGCGGAGCAGGCGGCCAAGCACGCGGCGGACGTGCGCGCCTACGTCGAGGCCGACGCGGCGCGCCTCGCGCGCGAGCGCGAGGCGATGGACGCCGAGCTGCGCCGCAGCGCCCAGCAGCGGCTGGAGGCCGAGGCAAACCTCGCGCTGGCGGCGGGCGAGAGCGAGGAAGTCAAGGCGCGCGCGCTCGCCGAAGCGCAGGCGCGCATCGCGTCGGAGCAGGCCCTCGCCGCCGCCGCGCGGCAGCGTGCCGAGGCGGAAGACCGCCTGAACGAGCGCGCGCAGGCGCTCTCGGCGGCGGAAACGGCCGCGATCCAGGCGGCGCGCGAGCGCGAGGCGGCGGAGGCCGACGCGCGCGATGCCGCCGAGCTGCGATCGCGCATCGCCGCGGAGGAAGCGCTGCGCCGCGAGGCCGAGGAAGCCGCGGCGGCGGAGGCGGCGGCGCTGGAGGGCATGCGCCAGCGCGTGGCGCTCGACGACGAGCTGCGTCGCGGCGCCCTGGCGCGGGCCGAAGCGGCCCAGGATGCGATCAAGATCGCGCGCCGGCGTGAAAAGGCGGAAACGAAAGCGGCCGCCGCGCTGCAGGCGCGCGTCGAGGCCGAGCGCAGGAGCGAGGCGCTCGCCGCCGAGCGCGCCGAAGCCGAGTCGCGCGCCACCGCGACGCTGCAGGCAAGGATCAGCGAGGAAGAGATGCTGACGCGGAAAGCCCTAGATGCGGCGGAAGCGAAACGCCGCGCCGCGCAGGCGGCGCAGCAGCGCACCGAAACGGCGGCGGAGCTTGGCCTCGCCCGCGCTGCGCATGCCAGCGCCGAGAAGGCGCTCAGGGGCGGCGGCAGCGCCTGGCTGATTGCGCCGCTCGCGGCCGTGGCGGTGGCCATCTTCCTCGGGCTTCTCGAGGTGAAGCCGCTCGCCGACAGCCCGGCCGCGACACCTCTGGCGCTGCGGCTCGATTACCGGCTGCAGTCCTACAAGCCGTAAAAACGCTCGGCGTTGTCGGCGAACACGCGCTGGCGCGCGACCGAGTCGGGCAGCCATTCGAGCGCCGCGCCGATCAGCTCGAGGTCGTCGGGCGCGCCGCCGCTCAAGCCCGGGTGCGGCAGGTTCGAGCCCCACATCAGCCGGTCGGGAAAATCGCGCGCGAACAGCTTGACGATCGGCGCCACGTCCTTGAACCCCGCGTTCGGCAGCAGGCGGTAGAAGCTGCTCAGCTTGAGCACGAAATCCGGGCGCTTGTCGAGCAGCCGCAGCACCGCGCACAGCCCCGGCGCGCTGGCGCCCTGCTGGTCCCCGATGCGCCCGAGATGCTCGAATACCACCGGCACCGGGGATTTCGCGAGCCGCGGCTCGAGCGCCACCCATTCCTCGCAGGCGTCGACGTTGATCTCGACGTGCCAGCGATGCGGCAGGCAGCGCTTCGCCACCTCCTCGAACGCCTCCAGGCCCAGGCTGCCGATGCGCGAGGTCATCAGGCGCGCGCCGACGAAGCCGCCGCGCGCCAGCTTCTCCAGCTCGACATAGCCGATCTCGGGATGGATGGTGGCGACGCCGCGCGCCGCGACGCCGTTGGCGCGGCACTCGTCGAGCGCGTAGCGCGTCACCGAGTTGTCGAGGCCGTAGCAGCTCGCGTTGACCTGCACGCAGCGGCGGATGCCGAGCGCCTGCGTCCAGGCGAGGTAGTACTCGAGCGGATAGGGCAGAGGATCGAAAGCCCGGACGGCGGCGAGCGGGAAGCCGCGCTCGAAGACATGGGCATGGCAATCGACCGCGCCGGAGATCGGCCAGGCGTCGCCGAGCCGCGCTTGCACTTCCTCGGCCGAAGGCGCCAGGCGCATTGCAAGCCATCGTAATCCAATTTGCATTTTGTGCGGTGCGGGAGTAGTTTTCGGCGCTCCTTGGACCGCGAAAGCCACTCCAAACGTTCCTGGCGCCCGGCACTGACGCTCGCTGCACTGGGCGTGGTTTTCGGCGACATCGGCACCAGCCCGCTCTACGCGGTGAAGGAGACTTTCTCTCCGGACCACGGCATCGCGCTCAACGCGGCCAACATTCTCGGCGGACTGTCGACGGTGTTCTGGGCGCTGATGATCGTGGTGTCGCTCAAATACGTGGTTCTCATCATGCGAGCAGACAACCGCGGCGAGGGCGGGATCATGGCGCTGATCGCGCTCGCGCTCTCGGCGATCAAGGGTCAGCCGCAGTGGCGCGTGCCGCTGCTGGGGATCGGCATTTTCGGCGCGTCGCTGTTCTACGGCGACGCGGTGCTGACGCCCGCGATCTCGGTGCTGTCCGCGGTCGAGGGCCTGGAAGTCGGCACCCGCGCCTTCAGGCCGTACGTCGTGCCGATCGCGGTCGTCGTGCTGGTGGCGCTGTTTGCGTTCGAGGCGAGCGGCACCGCCGCCGTCGGCAAGCTGTTCGGCCCGATCATGCTGACATGGTTCATCGCGCTCGCGTCGAGCGGCATGCACGGTATCGCGCAGGCGCCCGAGGTGCTCGCGGCCCTGAATCCGGTCCACGCTTTCGGCTTCCTGAGCAGCCACGGCGCCGCCTCGTTCATCGTGCTCGGCGCAGTGGTCCTCGCGGTGACCGGCGCCGAGGCGCTGTATGCCGACATGGGTCATTTCGGCAAAGCTCCGGTGCGCCTCGCCTGGTTCGGGCTGGTGGGCCCGGCGCTGGTGCTCAACTACTTCGGGCAGGGCGCGCTGCTGATGGTGAAGCCGGCGGCGGTGCAAAACCCCTTTTACCTGCTGTTTCCCGGCTGGGCCCTTTACCCGATGGTCGCGCTCGCCACGGCGGCCACGGTGATCGCGTCGCAGGCGGTCATCTCGGGCGCTTATTCGCTCACCAAGCAGGCAGTGCAACTGGGCTTCCTGCCGCGCATGACCATCGTCCACACCTCGGCGCGCGAGATGGGCCAGGTGTACATCCCGGGCATCAACTGGGTGCTGTGCGGCGCGGTGCTGGTCGCAGTCATCGGCTTCGGCTCCTCGTCGCGGCTCGCCGGCGCGTACGGAGTCGCCGTGACGGCGACGATGCTAGTCGACACGCTGCTCACCTTCTTCGTGATCCGCTTCGGCTGGCGCTATCCGCTGCTGCTGTCCCTCTTCGCCACCGGCTTCTTCGCGATCATCGACCTGACCTTCTTTTCCGCCACGCTGCTGAAGATCGCCGACGGCGGCTGGTTCCCGCTGGTGATCGGATCGGCGATCTTCCTGCTGATGAGCACGTGGCGGCGCGGACGCCAGGTCCTGTTCGAGCGGCTGCGCGCCGAGTCGGTGCCGCTCGCTCCCTTCCTGAAGTCGCTGTTTCTGGAGCCGCCGCTGCGCGTGCCGGGGACGGCGGTCTACCTCACCGCCACCCCTGAGAGCACGCCTCATGCGCTGCTGCACAGCCTCAAGCACTTCAAGGCGCTGCACTCGCGCGTGGTGTTCCTGTCGGTCGAGTTCCTCGACGTGCCGCACGCCGCCTTCGAGGAGCGCCTTACCTGCGAGCGGCTCGGCCGCGAGTGCTGGCGCGTGCGGGTGCGCTACGGCTTCATGAACCGGCCCGACGTGGTGCGCGCGCTGGAGGCCTGCGGCGCGGTGGGCCTGGAGATCGACTTCATGGACACGTCGTTCTTTCTGTCGCGCCAGACGATCGTGCCGGTGCCGGGGCGCGGCGGCATGGCGTTCTGGCGCGAGCGCCTGTTCACCGCCATGGCGCGCAACGCGGGCAGCGTCACCGACTTCTTCAACATTCCCGCCAACCGCGCCGTCGAGCTCGGCACGCGAGTCGAAATCTAGTCCTCGTCGGCCAGCAGCCGGTAGCCGACCCCGGTCTCGGTCAGCAGATGGCGCGGCTGGACCGGATCGGCTTCGAGCTTCTCTCTGAGCTGCTTCATATAGATGCGCAGGTAATGGGTATGCTCGACATGCGAGGGCCCCCATACCTCGAGCAGCAGCTGGCGGTGCGTGACCACCATGCCGAGGTGCTTCGCCAGGCAGGCAAGAAGGCGAAATTCCAGCGCCGTGAGATGGACCTCCACGCCGTCGCGCTTGACGACGTGCCTTTCCAGGTCCGCAGAGACCTGGCCCAGCCTGAGTGCCGACTTGCCGGAGCCGGGCCGGGCGGAATTGCGCAGCGCCACGCGCACGCGCGCGAGCAGCTCGCCGACGCCGAAGGGCTTGGTGACATAGTCGTCCGCGCCGGCGTCGAGCGCTTCGACCTTCGAGCGCTCCTGCGCGCGCGCCGACAGCACCAGGATCGGCATCGGCGACCAGGCGCGAATGCGCCGGATCACGTCCACGCCGTCGATGTCTGGCAGGCCGAGGTCGACGATCGCCAGGTCGGGCTTGTGGCTGCCGGCGTCGATGGCGCCGCGCGCGCCGCTGCCGGCCTCGACCACGCGGTAGCCTTCGGCGGCGAGCGAGGTGCGCAGGAACCTGCGGATCTCCGGCTCGTCCTCGACGACGAGGATCGTCCCCCGGGTTTCGGTCATCCTTCCCGCGGCACCTGCGGCGCTGGCTCGACCGGCAGGGTAAAGCGGAACGCGGCGCCGCCTTCGGCGCGCGTCTCCGCCCAGATGCGGCCGCCGTGCAGGCGCACGATGGCGCGGCAGATGGCGAGACCCAGCCCGACCCCGGCGACGGTGCCCTCGGTATTGCCGCGATGGAACTTGGCGAACAGCTGCTCGGGATCCCCTGCCGGCAATCCGGGCCCGGCGTCCTCGACGGAAACCAGCAGGCCGTCGTCCTGCCTGTCGACGCGCAGCGTGATACGCGTTCCGGGCGGCGTGTGCTTGGCCGCGTTCTCGATCAGGTTGGCGAGCACCTGCTCGATGAGCGCGGCGTCGACGCGCACCAGCGGCAGCTCCATCGGCAGGTCGACCTCGACCGGGTGCGACTCCAGGCGGTCCTGCAGGCGGCGCAGCACCGCGCCGGCAATTTCGCTCATGCTGTGCCAGTCGCGGTTGAGCGCGATCGCGCCCGCCTCGAGGCGCGTCATCTCGAGCACGTTGCCGACCAGGCCGCCCATCTGCTGCGATTGCTCGAAGATGCTCGCCGCCAGCGCCTTGCGCTCCTCGGCGCCTAGGCGCTCGCCGCGCTCCACCAGGCTCGACGAGGCCCCGGAGATCACCGCCAGCGGCGTGCGCAGGTCGTGCGAGATCGAGGCGAGCAGGGCATTCCTCAGGCCCTCGGTCTCGGCGTGGACCTGGGCGCGCTGCGCCTGCTCGGCGAGGAGCGCGCGCTCGAGCGCGATCGCGATTTGCCCGGCGAAGGTCTCGAGCAGATGGAACTGCTCGGGCAGGAGCACCCGCCGAACGTTCGCGGGAAGCACGGCCAGCACGCCGAGCACCGCTTGCGAGCCTTTCAAGGGCAGGTATACCGAATCGGCGGAAGGCAGCGTGTCGGTGCCAAGGCCAGCAGGCTCGCCGTGGTCCTGCACCCATTGCGCGACAGCGAGGTCCGCGCCGCGCAGCGAGCCCGGCGTGCTCGCGCCGCGCGGGTGGCGAATGCGCCCCGCGGCGTCGGGAAACAGCACCACCGCCTGGCTTTCGAACACTTCGCTTACATGGCGGACGGCGGCGCGCGCCATCGGCTCCTGGCCGCGCGTGCCGGCGAGCTCGCGGGTCATGGCATAGAGCATCGCCGTGCGCCGCTCGCGCTGCCCCGCGACGCTCGCCTGCAGGCGCACGCTTGCCGTCAGACTGGAGATGATCAGCGCGACCGTCAGCATGATCGCGAAGCTGATGAGGTACTGGACGTCGCTCACGGCGAAGGTCAGCAGCGGCGGCACGAAGAAGAAGTCGAATGCAGCGACCGCCAGAACCGAGGCGGTGACGGCCGGACCGCGGCCGAAGCGCACGGCGATGAGCACGACGGCCAGCAGGTAGACCATGGCGATGTTCACCAGCTCGAACATTGGGCTCGTCACCGTGCCGATTGCCGTGCACAGCCCGACCGCGGCGAGGCCCACCGCGTAGCCCGGCCAACGAAGCTTTTTGCTTCGCAGGTCCATGTAGGCGCGGCTGCGCGCGAAGAAGGGATTGCGCAGGACACTCGCCTCATCGGCGCCGCCCACGACCATGATGTCGATGCCCTCGGTGCCGGCGACCAGCTCGCCGTAGGTTGAGGGCCGGAACAAGCGCCGCCACAGCGGCCGGCGCGGGCGGCCGATGACGATGCGGGAGACATTACGCTCGCGCGCGTAGTTGGCGATTTCCTCGCCGGCCGACGAGCCGCCGAGCGTCACTGCCTCCGCGCCGAGCGACTCGGCGAGCCGAAGCAGGGCAATGCGGCGGTTGCGCTTCTCGTCCGACAGGCGCAGCAGCTCGGGCGTTTCGACATACACGACGATCCAGTCGGCGTGCAGCGCCGTCGCCATGCGCTTGCCGGCGCGCACCAGGCGCTCGCCCTGCTCGTCGGGGCCGATCGCGACCAGCAGCCGCTCGCCGGCCGCCCAGGTGGCGCGGATGCCCTGGCCCTCGCGGTATTCGCGCATCGCGGCGTCGACGCGGTCCGCGGTGGTGCGCAGCGCCAGCTCGCGCAGCGCGATGAGGTTGCCCTTGCGGAAGAAATTCTCGATCGCGTTGCGCGCCTGCTCGGGGATGTACACCTTGCCCGCCTGCA
>VBBY01000192.1 GCA_005881595.1 Betaproteobacteria bacterium
AACGACAGCGACGAGCCGCGCGTCGTTCTCATCTTCGACGTGTGGAACTCCTTCCTCACTCCTGCGGAACAAGATCTCGTCGCGGTGGTAACGCAAGGCGTGCAGGAGTACGGTGAAGGCGAATCGCCCTTCAGGCAAGGAGGCTGAGCGTGAACAGGCGAGCCTTCCTCGCGGCTGCGGCCGCCATCGGGCTGGCGATGGCGAGCAGCGCCGCGGCTCAGACGCAGAAGTGCAAGCTTGCACTGATCGCCGAATGGCCGCTCCAAGCCGGACACTACCGCCCTGTCGTCGAGGGCGCGATCAATGGACAGAAGATCGGCATCCTGCTCGACACTGGGGCGGCACAGAGCCTCATCCGGCGCTCCGCAACCACGAAGCTGGGGCTGACGCGATATGAGGCCGAAGGCTATCGCGCCTTCGGCGTCGGTGGCGAGACCCACGCCGAATACGTTCATATCGACGAGTTCCGGATCGGTAAAGCTGTCCGCAAGAACTGGCGAGCGCTGGTCGCTGGCGAGCACGATTTCGACGGCGATAGCGCTGTCTTCCTCGGCGACGATTTTTTCAACCAGGTCGATATCGAATTCGACCTGGCGCACCACGCGGTGAGGCTTTACGAGACCAAGGATTGCGAGGCTGTATCGCTAGCGTATTGGACGACCGAGCCTGCCGGCGTTGTGCCGATCGAGGCAGGCTCGAAGATCTGGGTGACCGTCGCGATCAACGGCAAACCGGTTCGGGCGGAGCTCGATTCCGGGACCAGCTATTCGGTGTTGTCCAGGGCGGACGCCGCACGGCTCGGTGTCACCCCGGAGTCCCCCGGCGTCGTCGCTGGAGGCTGCGTCACCGGCGAAGGCAAGAGACAGATCGATTCCTGGATCGGGCTGTTCGAAAGCTTCGCGATCGGCAACGAGATCATCAGGAATCCGAGGATTCGTTTCGCCGATCTGTGGCAGTACACAACCTATACCGAGACCGGAAGTCGTTTGCCGACCCGCTTCGCCGGTCAGCCGGACATGCTGCTCGGGGCCGACTTCCTGCGCGGCCATCGAGTGCTGATCGCCCACAGTCAGCGCAAGATGTACTTCACCCATGCAGGCGGCACCGTGTTCCCAGGCAAGCCGTCGAAGGGTTGTAACGACTGAGTTCTACTGGGGGCGGTGCGACCGTATCCGCTCGAGCTTCGCGGCGTACAGATCGCGGTCCTCGCGGGTGGTGCTGTTTTCCATTGCGAGGCTCAAGTGCTTGCGCGCCTCCGCGAGGTTTCCGAGGCTCAGGCTGGCGACCCCGAGCCAGAAACGGAATTCATGGTAGTAGGGGTCGCGATCAACCTCCTTGGCAAACAGGTCCCTTGCAGTCTTGAAGTCGCCCAGCCGCATGGCTGCGAGCCCGCGGTCGAAGAAATGGAACGGCGGATAGGGATCGATCTGCGCGAGGCGCCGGTGCAGAGCGTCCGATTCCGCCGCGCGCCCGAGCTTGCCGAGCGCCAGCGCGAGGTTGGAGATCGCCTGGGCGTTCCCCGGCTCGCGCTCTAGGATGTTGCTCAGAACCCGTTCGGCTTCCTGCCAGTCGCCGTGACGCAGGTAGACCACGCCGAGAGTGTTGTAGGCGCTCGAGAAGCTGGGGTCCTGCACCACCGCCGCGCGCGCCCACCAATACGCGTCGTTGACGCGCCCCCGAACCAGCGACTCGGCAGCCCGGTTGTTCATATACATTGCAACGATGGTCTGCTCGGGGATGACCCAGGTGCGCAGCCCGCGCAGCTCCTGCGGCGGCAGGAAATCGACCGTTAGCGACTCGCCAGCATCATAGATGGTTCGAATGCCGGTCGACCTGCCGCCCAGCGTCAGGTTGACGTGGCCGCTCAGGAAATGCATGCCGCCGGCGCGGCTCCACATCGGCTCGATCACCGCAGCCTGGTACGTGACCGACAAGTCGAGCGCCTTCGCGAAGGCCGCGGTCATGATGACGAGCGACAGGCAGTTGCCCGATCGGGACGCGAACGCCTGCGACGCGTTCCGCGTGGTGGCGGCATCGTACTCGAGCCTGAGCTGATTCTTCGCGTAGAGCGCGTCGAGCAATCCCTTGTGCAGCCCCTTGTTCATCAAGGGACCCGCCATCTCGTTTTCTATGTAGCTCTTCATCTCATCGCTCAGCGCGAACACGTCCTCTGCGCTGATGCGCTCGGAGGGAGCGGCGAACAGATGGTCGCTGAACAGTCGCGGGGGCGGCTCCGTCACCGGTGTGTGGGAGCACGCCGAGAACAGCAGGCACAACCCTAGTACCGCCGGATACTTCACAGGGCAAATGATGCGCCCCGCCGTATCAGCCGTAAAGCAGCTCCCCCGGGTTGTGGTGCAGCATCATGGGGGCCGAGTAAGCGAGAGCAGGGGTTCTGTCGCCCCGATCGAGCGCATCGGGAGCCGCATCCTCCTCGTACGCGGCCACAAGGTCCTGCTCGATGCCGACCTCGCCGCGCTCTACGGCGTGGAGACGCGCGGCCTTCACCATGCCAAACTTCAACAGAATTTCTTTACCCATCCCCATTTTGTGATGTCCAATCCGGGCGCCAGGATGGGGCTTCGGCGCGCACCGTTCGCCTTCACTGAGCATGGCGCGCTCATGGCAGCGACCGTGCTTAATTCACCGCGCGCCGTGGAGACAAGCGTCTACGTTGTGCGCGCCTTCATACGCCTGCGCCAGTTTCTCGCCACGCACAAGGACCTCGCTCGCCGCCTGGAGGAGCACGAGAAGAAGCGCGGCTAGGCCAGTGCTTCGGGGTTAAGCACGCGCACCGGCGTCCCCGCGATCCATGCCGCCACGTTCTCGACCGTGTCGCGGTAGAACACGCGGTAGTTCTCCGCGTTGACGTAGCCGAGGTGGGGCGAGAGGGTCACGTTCTCCAGCTTGCGCAGCGCATGCTCGGCGGGCAGGGGCTCGCGGTCGTAGACGTCCAGGGCCGCATGTCCCGGCCGGCCGGCTTTCAGTGCTGAAAGCAAGGCTTCTTCGTCGACGATCGGGCCCCGTGACACGTTCACCAGAATGGCGCTGCTTTTCATTTTCGCCAAGTCCGCAGAATTGACAAGGCCGCGGGTCCTGTCGCTCAGTACCAAGTGAATGCTGACCACGTCCGAGCTGGCGAACAATTCGTCCTTCG
>VBBY01000193.1 GCA_005881595.1 Betaproteobacteria bacterium
CGACTCGTCCACGTTCGAAGAGCCTTCGACCACGCTGCCGTCGACGGGAATCTTCTCGCCGGGCCGCACACGTAACCGGTCGCCCACTCGCACCTCTGAAAGAGGAATTTCCTTTTCAACCCCATTTTCAATCCGCAAAGACATGGCCGGCGCGAGCGCGAGCAGCTGGCGGATGGCATGGCTCGTCTGCCCCATGGCGCGCAGCTGCATCACTTCGCCGACCGATACCAGGGTCACTATGATCGCGGCGGCCTCGAAATAAGTGCCGACCTCGCCGCCGTGCATTCGCAGTTCCGGCGGAAAGAGCCCGGGCGCTGCGACTGCCACCACGCTGTAGACGTAGGCGAGCCCGACACCGAGCCCGATCAGCGTGTACATGTTAGGGCTGCGGTTCTTCAGCGACAGCCAGAACTTGCGGAAGAAGGGCCAGCCGCCCCACCACACCACGGGCGTGGCAAGAAGCAGCTCTACATGCCTGGAGTACTTGAATTGCGCCGCGAACCCCAGCATCGGCGCCATCGCAACGAACAGCAACGGTGCGCTCAGTACCGCGCTCACCCAAAGGCGGCGCGTCAGGTCGCGCAGCTCCGAATCGTCCTCGACGCCGCCCTCCATCGGCACGAGCGCCATGCCGCACTTCGGGCACGAACCGGGACCGATCTGCACGATCTCCGGATGCATCGGGCAGGTGTACTCCGCCGCGCGTGCGGGCTCGGGGTTGGACCCAGCCGCGTACTTCTCCGGGTCCGCCCGGAACCTGGACACGCAATGCTTGCTGCAGAAGAAATACTTCTTGCCGCGGTAATCAGCGCTGCCTGCGGCTTTCGCAGGGTCGACAGTCATGCCGCAAACCGGATCGGTCGCCATCACTTTTCGCGCCTCGCGACGAGACGGACGCGGATATCGAGCGCATCGCGAACCCGCAAACCGCCGTTGAGAGCACTGATAGGCTCGATACCGAACTCCGACTGGCGGATGCGGAAACCCGCGACCACCACGAGCGTGTCGTCCTGCCGCAGCACGGCCGCGGCGAAGCGCAGATCGCGCGTCACTCCACGGAGCGTGACGCGTGCCGTGACCGTCGGCCCCCACTGCGGACCGACGAGCGCGATCGACTCGACCCGGACGAGCGGATGCCTCGCCGCGTCGAGCACGTCCGCTCCGAGCATGTTCTCGCGAGTGTCGCGGCGCGCGGGCTCCGAGACCTGGGCCGCAAATTCGTCGCCTTCCTCGGCGCGCGCTGCGGGCGGATCCACCGCGAAGGAATCGACAGGAATTTCGAGCCGGAAGCCGCTCGCCGCCGCGGCGTCACCGGCCCGGATCTCGCCGTGCACGCGGCCGACGACGACGTGGCTGTGGCCGAAGCGCGCTAGCGGGCCGTCGCGGTAGACGAGGAGGCGGATTTCGGACGCCTGCGGATCGACGCGGTAGCGCGGCGCAGCGGAGGGAACATTCACGTCCGCCCGCACCGGCTCGGCGAGCACTGCCGTTTCCCTGGGTGGCGGCAGCGTCTGGCATGCTGCGGCGAGCAGCAACGGGAATAATAGGAGTAGCGCGCGTGTAACCGGGTGCATGGTGAACTTGCGGAATTCGACCGAGTCCTACGGGATCATAGCGCAGGCGTTTCACTGGCTCGTTGCCTTGCTGGTGCTTGCTCAGCTCGGCATCGGCCTGTACGCGGCGAACCTGCCGGTGAGCCTCGCGAGGCTGCGGTGGCTGTCGCACCACAAGTCGCTCGGCCTCGCCATTCTGGCGCTTGTGCTGTTGCGGCTCGGATGGCGCGCATTGAATCGGCCGCCCGGGCTGCCGGGCTCGATGCCTCGCTGGGAGCGCCGCGCAGCGCTCGCGACGCATCGGCTGTTCTACCTGCTCCTCATCCTTGCGCCGTTCGCCGGCTGGCTTTACGCCTCGGCCGCGGGTCTGTCGGTGAACTGGTTCGGGCTGTTCCAGGTACCCGACCTCGTCTCGAAGGATCGCCAGCTCGCCGAGCTGTTCAAGGCGCTGCACATCGGCCTCGTCGCGCTGCTCGCCTCGCTGGTCGCGCTGCACGTCGGCGCGGCCCTGCGCCACGCGCTCCTGCTGCGCGACAGCGTGATGCGCCGCATGCTGCCCTGGAAGCCGCGAAGCAACGACTGATGCCGCGATTGCTCCTGGTCCTGTTGGTAAGCGCCGCGCTCCCGGCGGCCGCCGACGAGTGCTACTCGGTCGATCCCGCCGGAGGCAGCGTGTCTTTCGAGCTGAGGCAGGCGGGCTCGCCATTCCGCGGCGCCTTCCACCGCTTCGGCGGCGAGCTCTGTATCGCGCAGAGTCGGGTCGCGCGCATCGACGTGTGGCTCGAGCCCGCGTCCGTCGAGACCGCGCTGCCCGAGATCGACGCAGCGCTCAAGGCAAAGGAATTCTTCGACGTCGCCAGCCATCCGCGCATCGCCTTCGCCAGCGAATCCGTACAGGTGCGGGACGATCGGCAGCTCGCGCGCGGCACGCTCGACATCAAGGGAAAGCGCCGCAACGCGGAGGTCCCGTTCCGGCTTCGCGAGAGCGGCGGCAAGCCTCTCGTGTCCGGTTCATTCACGCTCGACCGGCTGGACTACGGCATCGGCACCGGCGAGTGGTCGGACACCCGCTGGCTCGGCGCCGAGGTGAAGATCGATTTCAGCGCTGCCCTTTCGCGCAGGTGACCGCTCGGCCGAAAGCGTCCTGGATTGTATGGCGTGCGGTTTGCAAGTAGTCTTGAATATCCCGGTTTCATTCCCCAGATAGGCTTTTCTCTCATGGAATCCTTCCACGGCACCACCATTCTTTCCGTGCGCCGCGGCGCGAGCGTGGCGCTCGGCGGCGACGGCCAGGTAACGCTCGGCAATGTCGTCGTCAAAGGCGGCGCGAAGAAAGTCAGGCGCCTGTACCAGGACCGCATCCTCGCCGGCTTCGCCGGCGGCACGGCGGACGCGTTCACCTTGTTCGAGCGCTTCGAAGGCAAGCTCGACAAGCACCAGGGCAACCTGATGCGCTCGGCGGTCGAGCTCGCCAAGGACTGGCGCACCGACCGCATCCTGCGGCGGCTCGAGGCGATGCTGGCCGTCGCTGACCGCGAGCACTCGCTCATCATCACCGGCATGGGCGACGTGCTCGAGCCCGAGCACGGCATCGTCGCGATCGGCTCGGGCGGTCCCTACGCGCAGGCCGCCGCGAAGGCCCTGCTGGAAAACAGCTCCCTGTCCGCCAAGGACATCGTCGAGAAGTCGCTCGCCATCGCCGCCGATCTCTGCATCTATACGAATCACCAGCGCAGCATCGAGGTGCTGGAGTGAGCGGCATGACGCCGCAGGAGATCGTGCACGAGCTCGACAAGTACATCGTCGGCCAGGGGAGAGCGAAGCGCGCGGTCGCCATCGCGCTGCGCAACCGCTGGCGGCGCCAGCAGGTGGCCGAGCCGCTTCGCCAGGAGATCACGCCGAAGAACATCCTGCTGATCGGCCCGACCGGGGTCGGCAAGACCGAGATTGCCCGTCGCCTGGCGCGGCTCGCCGACGCGCCGTTCATCAAGGTCGAGGCGACCAAGTTCACCGAGGTGGGCTACGTCGGCCGCGACGTCGATACCATCGTGCGCGACCTGGTCGAGATCAG
>VBBY01000163.1 GCA_005881595.1 Betaproteobacteria bacterium
CGGGCGCGCCACATTTCAACCAGATCCTCTTCCTAGCCTCGCCTGGGCCGGCGGACGGCCCTCACCTTCCCGCTCCTTCCTCCTCCGCAGAAGAACTGATCGCCGCCATCGGACTCGAGCCCCGACACGTTCACTCCGGGCGGCATCTCGAGCCTCTCCAGGACCTCTCCCGTTCGAGGATCGACTCGCCTCAAATCGCTCTTGTCACCTTCCCAGGTGCCGTGCCAGAGTTCGCCGTCGATCCAGGCTATCTCACCAGCCCGAAGCTGCGCGGCAGCCACCAGTAGATCTCGGGCCAGTACGTGACTCCCAGCAGCACCACCAGCATGCAGGCGAGCAGCGGCAGCAGCGGCGGGATCAGCTTTTCCATCGAAATCCTGCCCACCTTGCAGGCGACGAACAACGCGGTGCCGACCGGCGGCGTGGTCAGGCCGAAGGAGAGATTGATGACCATGATCAGCCCCAGATGAACCAGGTCGATGCCGAATTTCTGCGCCAGCGGAATCAGGATCGGCACCAGCATGATGAGGGCCGGGGTCATGTCGACGAACATGCCGACCACCAGCAGGAACAGGTTCAGGATCAGCAGGAACGCCCACTTGTCCGGGATCAGGTTGAAGAAGTTGTCCGCCAGCATGCGGGGCAGATTCTCGTAGGTGAGGATCCACGAGAACACCGAACAGGTGGCGATCAGGAGCATCACCACGGCGTTTGTCAGGCAGCATTGCCAGATGATCTCGGGGAGGTCCCGCCACTTGATTTCCTGGTACACGAAGACGGTGAGAAGCATCGCGTAGACGCAGGCCGCCGCACCGGCCTCGGTCGCGGTGAACACGCCGGCGAGGATCCCGCCAAGGATGATCACCATGGTGAACGCGCCGGCCATGCCGTCGAATACGCGCCGGACCTTTTCGCGCTGCGAGAGTTGCGGCAGGACCTTGCGGTGGTACAGCCTGCCGTGGACGAAGCTCGCGGCCATCAGCGAGATGCCGATCAGTACGCCGGGAATGACGCCGGCGAGGAACAGCGCGGCGATCGAGACGCTGCCCGCGATATGCGCGAAAATAATCATGCCGATCGAGGGCGGAATGATCGGCCCCATCGTCGCGGCAGTCAGCACGATGGCCGTGGCGAAGCGCCGGCTGTAGCCATCCTTGACCATTCCCGGAATCATCATGCTGCCGATCGATGAGACTTCGGCGACCGCCGACCCGGTCACGCCGCCAAAAAACATCGAGGCGACGACGACGATCTGCGCCAGGCTTCCGGGCAGCCAGCCGACCAGCACTTCGGCCATGCGTACCAGCCGTATCGCGACGCCGCCGCGCGCCATCAGCGTGCCGGCGAAGACGAAGAAAATCACCGCCAGCAGCGGAAACGTGTTCAGCGACGTCAGCATGCGCTGCACGATCGTGGCGTTGTCCACGCCTGGCAGCAGCAGCGTCGCCACCACCGAGGCGATGCCGACCGAGAACGAGATCGGCACGCCGAGCGTCATCAGGGCGACGAAGACCAGGCCCAGGATGATCAGGGTCACAGCTCAGCCGAGCCTCAATCCACAGACTGCCCGATCTGCGATTCATGCCGCCCGCGCAGCGCATCGACGATGTTCTTGAGCGCGAACAGCAGGAGCAGGGCGCCCGAGATCGGCATCGCGACGTAGTACCAGTAATTCGTATATGGAATCGTCTCCATCATGTCGGGTCCGAAATCTTTCACGAACACGATGCCGTAGCGGAAGACGATCCACCCGAAGCCGAGGATCAGGACGCCGATCGCCGCACCCAGCCAGCGGCGGACCGGCGCGGGCAGCGCGTTGAACAGGACGTCGAAGCCGACATGCTCGTGCCGCGCCACGCACGCGGCGGCGCCCAGGAACGAAATCCAGATCAGCAGGTAGCGCGGCACTTCCTCGGTCCAGGTCAGCGAGCGGCCGAACACGTAGCGGCCGATCACCGCCAGCACGACGATGAGGAAGAGCGCGGTGGCCTGAGCGATGCACACCGCCCGGACGCCGGCCAGTGTCCGGGCGACCGCCCGGTCAAGCAGCTTCAGCAAATGTTCAGAATTTCTTGCCGGAGTCGAGGATGAAGTTCACCGTCTTTTCCACGTCGAGGCGCTTGGCCTCGGCGAGCACCAGCGGCTTGACCGCGTCCATGAAGGGCTGCTTATTCGGCTCGATGATCTGCGTGAACTTGGACTTCAGCTCGGCCAGGTCCTTGTTCTCCGAGATCTTCCAGGCGCCGCGCATGTAAGCCTGGGTCAGCGCGCCGGCCTGCATCACCGCCGCCTTCTGCTGGGCGTTGAGGGAATCGTAGAACTTCGTCGACACCACCAGCAGATCGGGAATGCGCATGTGCTCGTCCAGCGTGTAGTACTTGGACACCTCGTAGAATTTCTTCGCCACCACCGACGGGTGGTTGTTTTCGGCGCCGTCCACCACGCCGGTCTGCAGCGCCGTATAGAGCTCGGCCCAGGCCACCGGTACGCCGGTGGCCCCCAGCGCTTCCATCGTCTTGACCATCACCGGCGAGGCCATCACGCGGATCTTCTGGCCTTTCATGTCCGCGGGCGTCCGGACCGCTTTCTGAGTGAACAGATTGCGCGAACCCGAGTCGATATAGGCGATTTTCTTGATCCCCTTGGCCTCGAGCGGCTTGACGAAGTTCTCAGCTTCGGGCTGCGCCAGGTACCACCAGAAATGCGCCTCGTTCTTGAAGATGAACGGCAGCGACAGCATGTCCATCGCGGGAACGACCTGGTTCAGGTTCGAGGCCGACACCACGGTGAAGCCGATCGTGCCGTTGCGCACGCTCTGCACGTTCGCGACCGCGTCGCCGAGCTGGGTATTGTGGTAGTTCTCGACCTTGATCGCGCCGTTGGTCAGAATGGAGACCTGCTCGGCAAAAAACTTTTCCGCGTAGCTCGATGGATGCTCGAGCGGTTGGATCCCCGACAACTTGGTGACGATCTGCGCGCCCGCAGATCCGGCGGAAAGCGCGGCGGCAAGAACTGCCGGGATGAATAGTTTCCTCATGGGCGATCTCCTCAAGCTGATCGATGTTATACCGAAAACCGTCTGGATAAAGCTCGCGAACCTCGCTGGGCACTTCACCCAGCTTCATCTTTGTGCTGATGGGCTCGCAGCGCACCGGGTATTCGATGTTTTCCGAGACCGCCCCGCTCCAACCAGCTGCGCGTTTGCGCGGCGGCTCGCTCGATCAACTCGCCGGCATGCGAGAAGTCGTACGGTGACACCGCCAGCGGACACAGCGGCGGCACGGTAATAATCTCGACCTGTCCGCTGTAGCGCTCGAGGTCCGTCACCAGCTGATGCGCGATCAGGAGGTTAACCGCGTGCAGCGCATTGGCGATCGCCCCGCGCGGAGGACTCTCCAGTGAGCAGGCAAAGCCGGTCGGCAGTACGATCAGGCGGCTTGCGCCGAGATCCATCGCGATGCGGATCGGTGTGTTGCTCGCCACGGCCCCGTCCATCAGATAGCGC
Organism: Betaproteobacteria bacterium; assembly: GCA_005881595.1. GTDB lineage: Bacteria > Pseudomonadota > Gammaproteobacteria > Burkholderiales > SG8-39 > SCGC-AG-212-J23. The sequence goes on from VBBY01000163.1 coordinate 3,506, forward strand.
TCTCCGATGCGCATCGGGGGAAACGCAGCTGGTATCGCGCAGCTCGCGAGCACCGCATCCACCACGGGCCCGGCCGAGAGCCGTACCGCGTACCCGCCGAGCAGATCGGTCGCAACCACGTGCAGCGGAACGCTGGCGCGCTCCAGCTCCTGGCAAGGCAGATTCTCTTCGAGCAGCCGCCGCAGGGCGCTCGGATCCACCACGAAATCACGGCGCGTAATTAACCCGATCACGCTGCGCCAAGTAAGCGGAAATACTTCGCGCCGCCGCAGTCCACGCCAGATTGCTTCCAGCCGTGCCACGCCATCTGGCGTGGGGGCGCCGGCAAGATAAGCCCCGTTGATCGCGCCCACCGACGAGCCCACCACCAAGTCCGGCGCGATCCGGTGCGCCAGCAGCTCGCGCAGCATTCCCACCTGCACCGCGCCGTAGCTGCCACCGCCTGCAAGAACGAAAGCAGTGCTGGGAACAGCACGCTCAGTAACCGTAAAACCTCAGCCCAGATTCTTCCTGAAGAAGGCGATCGTCCGCTCCCACGCCAGCTTTGCGGCCGTCTCGTTGTAGCGCGGCGTCGAGTTGTTGTGAAAGCCGTGCTGCGTGCCCGGATATCTGTACATCTGGTGCGGGACGCCGGCCGCTCTCAACGCGGCCTCGAAGGCCGGCCACATCGCGTTGATCCGCTCGTCCGTCTCCGCGTAGTGGATCAGCAGCGGGGCCCTGATCCTCGGAACGTCGGCCGCTTCGGCGGCGGCGCCGTAAAACGGCACGCCCGCGTGCATCTCGGCCCCCAGCGCGGCGGCCAGGAAATTCGTCGTGCCGCCGCCCCAGCAGAAGCCGGTCACGCCGAGCTTGCCGCTCGATGATTTGTGCGACTTGAGAAAGCGCGCGCTGTTCAGCATGTCCGTGCGCAATTTGCCCTGGTCGAGACCGGCCTGCAGCGTGCGGCCGTCATCGTCGTTGCCGGGGTAGCCGCCGACCGGCGACAGGCCGTCGGGGGCGAGGGCGAGAAACCCTTCGACCGCGGCGCGGCGCGCTACGTCCTCGATATAAGGATTGAGCCCGCGGTTCTCGTGGATCACCAGCACCGAGGGAAACGGGCCCTGGCCTGCGGGCCGCGCCAGGTAGCCGCGCATGCTGCCCGAGCTGCCGCCGGGCGACGGGTAATTCACGTACTGCGCTTTCATCCGCTCATCGGTGAAGGAAATGGTCTGCGCCTGCGCGTAACGCGGCAGGAGCGCCTGCGCCATCGCCAGCGCCGAAACCCCGGAGACGGTGAGCGCGCCGGCCCGCGCCAGGAATTCGCGCCGGTCGATGCGGCCGTGGCAATACTCGTCGTAGAGCTCGAATACGCGCCGGTCGATTTCCATCCTGGCCGCGCCGTCCTGTCTATGCGGAGCGGGTGCGCCCCAGCTCGTAGAGCGTTCCCGCGGTGCGGTCGTCGCGCGGCGCTTGCTGGTCGTCCACCCAGTCGATGATAGGCATGAACTGCTTGCGCTCGGCGACCGACGCCGGGAAGTCCATCTCGAAAATTCCAACCCCGGTTTCCGCGGCGTGGACGTACACGTCGGAATCGATGAGGCGCGCCAGCAGCTTCATGTTGAGCGCGTTGAGAAACCGCTCCAGCGGCGGGTAGACGGGCATTGACCTGCGGACCCGGTTCGCGACCACTGCCAGCCGGATGTTCCGCTCCCGGATGCGGCCCTTGAGAAGCAGGTCCTTGATGAAGTTCGCCGTGGCGTGGATGTCCAGGGACGAGGGCACCACCGGGATGATGACGCAGTGGGCTCTGCCGAGCATCTCCTGCAGGAGCAGGCCCGAGGCGCCGGCCGGCGTATCGATCACCAGTTGCCGGGTCTCCGGGGGCACATACATCTCGAAGCTGCGCAGGCGGTCGGGCTTCGGCGGCGCGGCGTTGGCGCCGTGAATCTTCGCTGCCCCGGGTGCGCGCGAGCGCAGCCAGTGCAGGCTCGACCCTTGCGGGTCGTAATCCATGAGGGTGGTTGCAGTGTTGCTAGCGGCGAAGTGGCTCGCCAGATTGATCGCGACGGTGGTCTTTCCCGCACCACCCTTCGGATTGATCACCAGCGTGGTGTTCATCCTCATCAGAGGGGATCCACACCCCTTTTATTGTCGCTACGCTGGTCATCATGCTACCTGACCGAGCGAAATGCAAGCGCGCGCAGGCGCTGTCGTGCGCGCACGACCGCCTAGGATCAATGGGAGCTCGTTTACCATAAGCGCTTCGTACTAGCTGTGAGTGAAGGGAAAACGATGACGCGCGGACTTGGCGATGCATGGTTGAGCGCGGCAGCAGCGGCGCTGCTCGCGACCGCGCCGGCGACGACGGCGCACGCGCAGGAGTACCCGTCCAAGCCGGTGGTCATCGTCGTGCCTGCCGCCGCCGGCGGGCCGACCGATACGCTCGCGCGCAACCTCGGGGTGGCGATGGGAAGCGCGCTGGGGCAGCAGATGATCATCGACAACTCCGGCGGCGCCGGCGGCATCATCGGCATCAACAAGGCCGCGAAGTCGCGGCCCGACGGCTACACGGTGCTGCTGTACCACATCGGCATGTCGACCGCGCCTGCGCTGTATCGCAAGCTGCCGTACGACACGGTCAATGACTTCGAGTACATCGGCCAGGTGGCCGACGTGCCGATGACGCTGGTCGCGAAGAAGGAAATGTCGCCGAACAGCTTCGGCGAGTTTCTTGCCTACGCCAAGGCCAACCAGAGCACGCTCACTTACGCGAACGCCGGCATCGGCTCGGCCTCTTACCTGTGCGGGCTGCTGTTCATGAGCACGATCCAGGCCGACTTCACTACGGTGCCCTACAAGGGCACTGGTCCGGCGATGACCGACCTGGTCGGCGGCCGGGTCGACTTCATGTGCGATCAGACCACCAATACCACGCCGCAGATCAAGGCCGGGACGATCAAGGTCTACGGCGTGACCTCGAAGATGCGCGTGCCCTCGCTGCCTGACGTTCCCACGCTCGAGGAGGAAGGCTTGAAGGGCTTCGCGCTGGTGGTCTGGAATGGGCTGTTTGCGCCGAGAGGAACGCCCAAGGCGGCGCTGGACAGGCTCATCGGCGCGCTGCAGACGGCGGTAACGGATACCGCGTTCAAGACGCGGCTGGCCGATCTGGGCGCCGAGCCGGTCGCGCCAGGCAAGGCGACCCCGGAATCGCTGCGTATCCTCCTTAAATCCGAGATCGACAAGTGGGGGCCGATCATCAGGAAAACAGGCGTGTACGCAGACTGATCCCGAGTTCGAAAGGGGCGAGAAGGAGGCGCCGGAGTCGCTTTGGCATCATCGCCTGCGTGGCGGGCATCCTGGCGCTGTGGTTCGCGGCCAACTGGGGCTACCAGGTCATCCGCAAGCCGGCCGAGCTGTTCTTCCCGGTGAGCGGCGCGCTCGCCAAGACGCCGCCCGAGACATGGCGGCAGTACGAGCCGATCTTCCGCGGCCACTCCACGGCCGTCATGACGCCCGCGTTTCTCGCCGCGCTCGCCCAGGTCGAAGGCGCCGGCAATCCGGTGGCCCGCACGTCCTGGCGCTGGCAGCTGAGCTGGAATCCGTTCGAGCTGTACCGCCCGGCATCGAGCGCAGTCGGCATGTACCAGATTACCGATGGAACGTTCCGCGAAGCGCAGCGCTATTGCATCCATGAGCATGCCGTGGTCGAGAGGGGACCGTGGTACGCGATGAGATCTTGCTGGCTCAACAGCCTGTACACGCGCGTCGTGCCCAGCCACGCGGTCGAGCTGACCTCTGCGCTTCTGGATCGCCGCGTCGCCGGCACGCTCGGCTCCCAGCGAATCGCCAGCGCCACGCTTCAGCAGAAGCAAGACTTGGCTGCGGTCATCCACCTGTGTGGCGCGGCAGCGGGCGACGCCTACGCCAAGCGTGGCTTCCAGCCGAGCACCGGCCAGCGCTGCGGCGAGCACGACCTCCGCGGCTACCTCGCGCAGGTCAACGCGATGAATCGCGTCTTCGCGGCGCTCGCCGCCGGCGGCTGACGGCAGGCTTGCCGCGAGGCGCGCCGCAATTTCCACATCCGCAGTGGGTGTGGTCGCGCAATATTCGTCGATTCTTGCAGTTAGCGGCGGTCTTTAACGAGTTAACTCACGGTCAGCCAACACTCGCTCGAATCCAACTGGACTACCAGATAACGCTACAGTAAATTGGAGACGGGGAGCGTATGGTCGAGCATGGGGACCGGCTGCACGGGAGAGGGCTGAAACCAGGAACAATGGGTCAAGGCCTTGGATATGCCGGCCCCTGATAACGGGACGCGCCGCCACATCGACGTGCCGGGGGCCGACTGGTACTGGGAGCAGGACGACCAGTTGCGGCTCACGTACCTGTCGAGCCGCACCAGCGAGAAAACGGCCCTCGATCTGGCGCTCGACCTGTCGCCCTATCTCGGGCACAAGCGCTGCGATCAGCAGGCGCTGAACCTCGCCCCGGAGGATTGGGACCGGCACCGCGGCCAGCTCGAGCGGCGCGAGCCGTTCCGGGATTTCGAGCTTCAGGTGGCCGCCGACGACGGCCGCACGGTCTGGCTGTCGCTCAGCGGCGAGCCGGTCTTCGATGCAGGCGGCGCGTTCCGCGGCTACCTTGGCGCCGGGCGCCATATCACCGCGCAAAAGCGCGCCCAGCAGCTGCTCCTGCTCGAGAACGCGGTGATGTCCTGCCTCGCCGGCACTGGCGGCATTCCCTTCGCGCTCAAGGGTGCGCTGCGCGCGATCTGCGAAGGCGAGGGCTGGGATTGCGCCGAGCTGTGGAAGGTGGAAGAAACCGGCGGCGCGCTGCGCCTTCACCAGCACTGGAGCACGCTGGACGCCCAGGGCGTCGCGGCCGTGGTCGAAGCTGCGGGCAAGAGCGGAATCAAGCGGGGCGAGGGGATGGTGGGCTCCGTGTGGCAGTCGGGAAAACCGCTGTGGATCCGCGACTATCTGCAGCAGGCCGGGGCCGAGCGCGTAGGCGACGAGCTGTTCGAGAAGATGGGCCTGCGCGCCGCGCTGCTGGTCCCGCTGCGCGCGGGCCCGGAAATCGTCGGCGTGCTGCGCTTCGGCAGCCGCGCGATGCGTGCGCCCGACGAGCGCCTGTCGGACCGGCTGAGCGCGCTCGGCGGCCGCATCGGCAGATTCGTGCAGCAGGCGGCGGCGGAGCAGGCAAACAGCGAGCGCGCCGCGCGCTCGCGTCGCCTCGCCGACTTGTCCTCGGACTGGTACTGGGAAACCGACGCCGGCCACTGCTTTACCCGCCTCGAAGGCCGGTACGTCGCGGGCGGCGACCAGGATCTGCAGCGGCGCCTGATCGGCCTGCGCCGCTGGGAGAGCGGCCTCGAAATCGAGGGCGGATGGGACGCGCATCGCGCGCTGCTTGACGCCCGCCGGCCCTTCTACGACGCGCTCATGTGGCGCCCGACGACGAAGGGGAGCGTGCGCTACCTCAGCGTCAGCGGCGAGCCGGTGTTCGGCGCCGACGGCGGCTTTCTCGGCTATCACGGCGTCGGCCGCGACGTGAGCGCACAGAAGCGGGCCGAGCAGATGCTCACGCTGGAGCACGAGGTAGCGCGCTCGCTTTCCGCGGCCGAGAACGCGGAGAGCGGCTTGCAATCCGCGGTGCGCGTGGTGTGCGAATCGGAAAACTGGGATTCCGGCCGGTATTACCGTCTGGAGGAGGCGAGCGGCGCGCTGCGTTTCCAGCACGGCTGGTGCGTCAACGAGCCGGCGGTGGACCGCTTCCTGGAGCGCTCGCGCGTGGTGTGGCAGTTCGGTGCGGCCTGGTCGGGCGACCTCCAGCGCGACATCCGCGCGTCGACGAAGTCCGTGGCCGAAGGCGCCGGCACGCGCGGCGTGCTGACCTTCGCCGTGACGTCGGAGGGCAAGAGCATCGGCGTGCTCGCTTTCTCGGGCGAGTCGGTGCGCGAGCCCGACCAGAGGCTGCTGCAGGCGGCGCGGGTCATCGGCAGCCACGTCGGCCAGTTCCTGCAGCGCAAGCAGATCGAGCAGTCGCTGCGCGAGAGCGAAGCGCGCTTCCGCAGCCTGACCGAGATGTCGTCCGACTTCTACTGGGAGACCGATCCGCAGCACCGGGTGACGAACATTTCGGCCGGCGCGAACTATTCCGCCGCGACCATAGCGCTCGGCGTCGTCGGCAAGACGCTGTGGGAGATCCCGGCGCTGACTCCCGACGCGGCCCAATGGGCGGAACACCAGGCAAGCATGGACAGCCACGTTGCGTTCCGCGACTTCGAGTTCTCGCGCGCCATGCCCGACGGAGTCACGCGGCATTTCTCGCTGACCGGCGAGCCGCGGCTCGCTGCCGACGGGACGTTCCTCGGGTACCGCGGCGTGGGCCGCGACATCACCGAGACCGCGCTCATGCGCGAGCGGATCGAGGCGCTCGCCTACAGCGATCCGCTCACCGGGCTTGCCAACCGCACCAGCCTGACCCCGGCGCTCGAGCAAGCCGTCGAGCGGGCGCGGCGCCACGGCGCGAGGCTGGCCGGCGCGTTCATCGATCTGGACGGCTTCAAGCAGATCAATGACACGTACGGCCATGACGCCGGCGACCAGTTCCTCGTGGAAATGGCGCGGCGGCTTCGCGCCAAGCTGCGGGCGACCGACCTGGTGGCGCGCCTCGGCGGCGACGAGTTCTTCGTGGTCCTCGAGGAAGTCACGGACGCCGCTGCCGTGGAGGGCATCAACCGCAAGCTGCTCGATGACGCATTGCGGCCCTACGCGCTGCCTGGGGGCGCTGAAACGCAGGTGTCCGCGAGCATCGGGATCAGCCTGTTTCCCGACGACGCCGCGGACGCGGCCACCCTCATGAAGCACGCCGACGCGGCGATGTACGCGGCCAAGGAGGCCGGCAAGAATCGCTACTGCTTTTTCTCTTCGCTGAACAGCGTGCCGCCTTCCCGGGACAACAACGCCTTGTCAGCGTAATGTAATAAGGCCGGAGATTCACCGGCCATACTGCATGCCGCGGCACGAGCAGGTTCACAGGAGGCGCCATGAATGCCAGCAAGCGGGCGGTTGTCGTCGGAGGCTCTGCGCTGTTAGTGGCGATTGCGGCATACGCCGCGACCGGGGGCGGCAGCCCGCAGGACAAGGTGGTGTACCACTTCAGCGACGGCGTTGCGCAGGCATCGAATGGCCTGCGCAACATCAACAACCACCTCGAGGTCAATCCGACGGCGAAGATCATCGTCGTGGCGCACGCGCGCGGCGTCGATTTCCTGATGAAGGGCGCCAAGGACACGAATGGCAACAAGTACGAGGACCTCGTCGAGCAGCTCGCTCTGCGCGGGGTGCAATTCGACGTATGCGAGATCACCTTGCGCAATCGCAGGCTGGACCGGCAGCAGTTCATTGCAGACGTGACTTACGTTCCCTCCGGGGTGGCGGAGATCACGCGCCTGCAGCAGCGCGAAGGATTCGCCTACCTCAAGCCCTGAGCGGGCCCTGCCCGGCGCGTCGCGAGGACCACGCCCGCCAGGATGGTCGCGAATCCGGCGGCGTGGTACGCGTGGAACGCCTCGCCCAGCAGCAGCATCGCCAGCAGCGTGCCGAAGGCGGGCAGAAGATGCAGCGTGAACCCGGCCGCATTCGCCCCGACGACGGCGACGCCGCGGTTCCAGCAGATGAAGGCAGCCACCGAGGCGGCGAGACCGATGTAGAGCACGCCGGCGGCCTCGCGCGCGCTCGGCCAGCGCGGCGGCGCATGCAGCGCTTCGAGCGCGAACGCGGGGGCGAGCAGCACCAGGCCGG
>VBBY01000194.1 GCA_005881595.1 Betaproteobacteria bacterium
AAAGAAACAGTCCGAATGCGAGACCAGCACCCGACTGCCAAAGTTCAGCGTACGACATCTGACGACCGTTGACTGTCCACTTGACGATCGGTAGCACGAGGAACACCAACAAAACAGGGCCTGCAACCATGGCGCCCTGGCAAAGCATATCTAGTGGAAAGGGCAGGTCCTTGGTGTTCCTCCACCATCTCTTGACGATCGCAAGAGCGTCCACTTACTTTACTTTCTCGAAGACTAGGGTTCTGACGCTCATCTTCCCATCCTTGGACCTGGGAGAGGGAGGTGTCGTAAGCATTATCCTGTCGCCGTCCCTTTTGACTTCCCGGCGCAGCGTCGTGCCTGTGAATACCTCGTTCCACGAGATATCGATGTGATGCTCGACGGTCTTCCCGTCAAATGTGTAGCGCCCGCTATACGCCGTCACCGTGCGAAACAAGTCAGCGCGCTGTTGATCGGTCATCTTCTCGAGGCTCTCCGGTTTTGGCCTCTTGCCCCTGACCAGAAGTACGAACATGCGGCCGTCTTTACCGTAGGTAATGTAGCCCGATTCGTCGGTGTATTTTTCTTCCTGGCCCGTCTCCAATATTCTTGCCGTGGTGCTGATGAGCCTGTAGGTCCCCTCCAGCTGCGCGAACGCCGTGGATGTGCCGAAGGACAACGGGAACACGAAAGAGAGCGCCAGCCTGACTTTGCTCATGATGTCCTCTGAGTAGATGTCCACGTCTTACCGTCCGCGCTGACCCAGGTGCCATATTGCCTCTGCCTTGCTTCCGAGGTACCAGAAACTGACGGCTAGGACAGCAAAGAATGCTGCTTTGTGAATTGAATCCCAGAAGTATTCAAAGAATCTGGTGTAGAGGTTGATAAAGAGAAAAGTCAATCCAAAGCCCCTTAGAACACCATCATCATGCTTTAGGCCGTACCACACAGCGGCGATCGCCACTCCACCAAAGATTACCGACCAGTGGAAAAGCTCATATTGCTTCACCTTTTGCCAATGACTCATGTCTCCGTAGTTTCCGAAGATGGACATGATCCACAGGGCGACAAAGAGATTGAGCAAGCCGATCACTTTCGTTTGGGGGGACATCAGAAGCAGTCGCTCGCGCAAAGTGGACGGCGGCGCGGTAGACCGCGAATGCTGTCCGGCAATTCCAGCTACAGCTAACGCGGCGCCGAACAAGACAAATCGAAGCGGATAGTTCATCCCCAAGAAGTACATCCCGTAGCCCGATACATAACCTGTCTCAGTTCCCATCCAGGCGCCCAACGACACCAAACCAAAGACCCAAACCAGTTTGGAAGGAAACCAGAGTCCCAGTAGCGCATAGAGGGCCGACGCAATCAGAAACAGCAGTGAGTAGTGCCCAGAGCCGGTATCGATTGCCACGCCAAGAAAAAACACTGCCACTGCTAGCGCCAGCACACCGAGGAAAAACACGGACTCATTTCCATACGCTCGATGGGGGTACCGCTTACGCAAATAGAGCCCATACCGAAAGACTCCCGTTGCCACCAACGAAAAGAAACCGCATTTGACAATGGCCGGGGAATTAAAAATGCGCTTAAGCAGCGCCAGCAAGACTTCGTCGGCAAGGACAGCTCCGACGGCGATCACAAGGCAAAAAATGGAAACAATGAATGCGTAGCGGGCCGTTCTCTGCCAGTCGAAGGACGCCACAGCAATAGAGTTGCTCAGCCTCTCGGCAAGCTGCCCGTCAATCGTGCCACCTTCTCGCCAGCGCTCAATGGCCTGAGCAATGATGCCGTATTGCTTTTTCCCTAAGGCCAAGGGCGGATGAGTTTCTTGTTCAGACATGAGGCCATCTCCCCAATTGGGCCGTGCTGTTACAGCTGCAGCGTCACGTTAGGCGGCTCCTTCGTTGGCGATTACTTTCGAATGAGTAACGATTTCGTACTTGATGCCCTCGAGGTCTTTGAAAAACAGCGCGTAGTAGCCGGGCGGTGTGTATTCTGGATATTCGCGGGGCGGCGTGACGATTACAGCCCCAATGATCTTCAGCTCGGCGTAAAGTCTATCGACTTCCGCCCGAGACCCCGCTCGGAAGGCGAGATGGTGCAGTGCCCCCGGTTTTCTTCTATGAATTGTTTCATTCTGAAAGGCCCTTCGAGGAGACGTGATGGCGAAGGCCATCCGCGGATGGTTGTACTCGACAACGTGGAACTCGTGCGCATCTATGACCGCGCTCGTTTTGCTGTGGAGGCTGAAGCCGAGAAGCGGCAGGAGCTTGTCGTAGAAGGGAACAGCAACCGACATATCCCGAACTGTTACTTGAATATGATCGACTATCGGTTGCATTCGTCTAGCTCTTCCAGGAGCGCCGCTTCAGAGGCTGCGGGTGGGCCGCGCGGTTAGGCATCATCGACGCTAGCCGGGAATCTCAGCTTCGACGAGTTGTGCGAGAAGGATGAGAGATTCTTGCCAGCCGAGATAGCAGGCCTCGGTCGGAATGGCATCAGGTATCCCTTCTTGCACTACGTTCACCTCAGTACCGCAAGAAACCTTCTTCAAGGATACAGTTGTCTGCATTTCTCCGGGCAGATTCGGGTCGTCGAATTTGTCCGTGTGGCGAATGCGTTCGTATGGCACCAGTTCAAGATACTTTCCGCCGAACGAGTGGCTATGGCCGGTGGTGAAGTTTGTGAACGACATCTTGTAGGTACCGCCGACTTTCGCATCCAAATGGTGAACCTTGCCGGTAAAGCCATTCGGTGGGAGCCATTTGGCCATTGCGTCGGCATCGAGAAACGCCCGATAGATTCTCTCAGGCGTAGCACGCAGCACACGGTGGAGCCGGACGATGTTTGTGGACATGACTTCGCCTCTCGATGCGTTTGTGATGCCTTACGGTTGAGCCGAGCGCGAAGGTTTCGACTTGCCTGAACCGTTGAGGGCGACCGCTTGGCGAACGAGCGCCTTGAAGGCGGACTCGTCGACTTCTTCTCCTTCGTGGATGTCGATCGCGCGGCGTGCGTTTCCGTCGAGACTCGAGTTGAAGAGACGGGCCGGATCCTTCAGAGACGCGCCCTTGAAGAAGGTAAGCTTAACGACATTCTTGTAGGATTCGCCGGTGCAGATGATGCCGTCGTGCGACCAAATCGGCGTGCCCATCCACTTCCACTCCTCGACGACGTCCGGGTCTGCTTCCTTGATGAGCTTGCGCATTCTGCCGAGGGTTTCCCCGCGCCAGTCCCCGAGTTCGGCGATTCTTT
>VBBY01000107.1 GCA_005881595.1 Betaproteobacteria bacterium
AGTTGACGGAACCTTGGGAAGCGGTGCTCAGCCCGTTCATCAGCCAGATGTAATTCTCGCCCGTCGAGGAGTTGCGCCACAGGATGTCGGCCTTGCCGTCGCCGTCGAAGTCACCGATTCCCTGCACCTGCCAGCCCGAGGCCGGATCCACAAAGTTGACGGAACCTTGGGAAGCGGTGCTCAGCCCGTTCATCAGCCAGATGTAATTCTCGCCAGTCGAGATGTTGCGCCACAGGATGTCGGCCTTGCCGTCGCCGTCGAAGTCCGACCAGACCCGCGCCCCGGCCATGGGCGCGTTAACGATGTTGATCGTGCCCGCCATGCCGAAGTGCACGCCGCACTGGTAGTAAAGAGTGTCCGGCGCATCCAGCGGAACGCTGAACGTGACGTTGCCGCTCTGCGCGCCGTTGTTGGTGACGCCCGGGTAGAGCGTGCCGGACGTGCTGCCGGTCACCGTCTGAATGCGGAAGGGATGGCCTAGAACGGACCCCTGTAGACTGAAAATGTAAGTCCTGCCGCGAGTTAGCGTGATCGCAGCGTTTGCGCTTCCCCCGTCGAAGTAGTAAGCAAGCGGTGTGAAAGTCGCGGTAACGCTAATAGTCGTCTGCGCCCGCGCGATTGGAGGCAAAAGGAGAACCGTCGCGAACGACATCGCCAGCCAGGCGGTTCTCCACGACAGCAGCACGCGCGCCGGAATAGTCATTGCCCTTCCCTTCGCAAATAGGTTTATCCACTGTGTGGACACCTCCGCGGCGCAGATATTCCAGCCAGTTCGCGGGCCCATTACCGTCGAAGTCGGAGAACGCAGCATGCGGGCGCGCCAAGTGCAAATTGCGCAGTCAAGATCGCCTCCTCGTTCTTGGAGCGTTCTCGGTCGAAAAAGCAGGTGCTTCGTCCACGCTCTGCCGCTCACCCCGGAGCAACCGCCGAAGCGTGCGTAGGTCTTGGAGGAGCCTGTGGGTGGCGTCGACGTGCCCGCCGAGTCGATCCAACTTGTAGCTCACAAGGCGCAACGCTTCGAGCTGGCGCACCGCCCCTTCGGACCCGGCGCGCGCGGCTTCTTCTCCGACCGAATCCTTGGCCTCCTGCACCGCTTCGCGCAGCAGGCCGACATACTCGAGCGATCCCTCGATACTATCGAACGGTGTGCGCTGGTGAGTCATGACGCTCGGATACTCTCATGCCAAGGGTAGGCAAGGTCAAGCCTCGGCGGTGCTGGAGCTGCCCCGACGCACTTCGCTACACGGTCAACCCGATCAAGCCGAAGCACGACCAGCACCTGCTCCGCGGTGAACGCCTGGTCGCCTGATAAACCAAGCAGGCTGGCGGCTAAACCCTGGAATGTGATGTAGTCCTCACCGTGGTCGCGCTCGGCTATGAGACGATGGTGAAACCAATAACCAAGCCTGCCTACCAGGAATTCATGAGCGCTTCGGCAAAAGATCGCGACAAGATAAGGCAAATATTCCGGTTCCTGCAGGAGCTGCATCAGGTCAAGTCCCCCCCGCTCATAGACACCGCCCAATATGAGTGGAAAATCAGCTACGACGCCGTGCCGCGCTTCGCCTCGGTCCAGCGCGGAGATGCGGACTCCGGGTTTATCCTAAAGGCGGCCCGCCCTGCCGAGTCCCGCTGTCCCAAGCCCTCCATCGCCATCGAAAAGTGGCTCAAGTCAGGCTGGGAGCAGTTCGGCGTTGAACCCGAGTTGTATCCCAGGCGCAAAACGCCGCGAGTGAACGGCGAAGCAGCGGCCGAGCTGTTCGAGCAGTCGCCGGAGCGGGTCGAAGCCTTTGAGAAGTGGTACGAACAAAAGCGGGAATGGGAGAAGAGCGAAGAGCCGCTTCGCGATGCCCTCAACGTGTTTTTGGATCTCTTCGACCTCTACGGGAAATTCGAACGGGAGTCAGAAACATTGCAGCTGTTTGTGGCAGATGGAATTCTCAGAATCAAGAAACAGGACGTCCTCATCCATCACCCGATCTTGCTCCAGCGTGTCGAGCTCGTATTCAATCCTTCGGTGCCCGAGTTCCTGATCAAGGAATCCCCGGAGGGCCCCGAGCTTTACACAGCCTTGCTGAGATATGTGGGCATCGACGGGAAGGCCATCCAGCAGCTACGCGAGCAGATCGCCAGAGATTCGCTTCATCCGCTGGATGCGCAAGCCACCAGCGAATTCTTCAAGAGCTTCATCCACAAGTTCTGGCCAGACGGGCTCTATGGCGAATCGATCGCCCAGATTCCATCCGATGACGTGCCGTGCATCTATCGCGGCCCGCTCTTTTTCCTGGGCTATCGCGGCCAGGGCTACGTCGAGGCGCTCGAATCGTATATCGAAAAGCTCCCCGCCCTGGACCGTCTGCCCGAGGCCCTGTTGAGACTGGTCGGCAGAGAAGAAGGCCCGGCCAAGCAAGCAGCAGGCGAGGCAGCCGCGACATCTTCGATCGACCTGTTGCTGACCAAGCACGCCAATCCGGAGCAGCGAAGAGTGATCGAGGAACTCGAAACAAAAGACACCGTCATGGTGCAGGGCCCTCCCGGGACCGGTAAGACGCATACCATCGCCAATCTCATCGGGCATTTGCTGGCCAAGCGTCAGCGAATCCTGGTGACGAGCCACGCCTCGAAAGCGCTGCGAGTCGTCAAGGAACACGTCGCGCCGAGCTTGAGGCCGCTATGCGTGAGCGTGCTTCACGGAGATGACGACAGCTCCAAGGAACTCCAGGAGTCCATTTCCGGGATCATCAACTACCTCGCCAAAGCCAGCGTTGCCAAGCTCGATAAAGAGATTCGGGAGATCGAGTCCGAGCGCATGGAGCTTACGAAGGAATCGGCCGAGCTGAGGCAGAAGCTTCGGCAGGCGGCACTGCTCGAGTATGGGCGCGTGGAATTTGACGGCGAGAAGATCCTTCCGGCCGAGTGCGCCAGGAGAATCGCCGCCGAGCGCGAGCAGCACGGATGGATCCCCGGTCCGGTCTCTGAATCTTCGAAATGCCCCCTGAGCGAGTCAGCAGTAAAGAGACTCTACCGAATCAATTCGGAGCTGACCGCCGAAGACAGGGCGCTTCTCTCCGGCCCGCTTCCAAGCCTGGACCAGTTGCCTTCAACCAAGGAGTTCATCAGCTATTTCGACCAGTTCGAGGCTCTCGACAAGAAGATCCCCGAAGAGAGCAAGAGCAATTGGGAGCGCGACAGCGTAAGCGTGGTGGCGCTTGAGCGGCTCAAGCATCACCTGGCATACGCTCTCGAGGGCGTGGAGCTGGATGCGCGCTGGTTCATGGCATGCGTGCAAGCCGGCGGCGAGGGCGGCGATCGGGCCGGCACGTGGCTGGAGCTCATCGACTTGATCAGGACTACCGGGGACGAGATCGCCAAGAGGGAGAAGCTGGTCGTTCGCCTCGGCCCTTCCATTCGATCGACCCTATCGGTGCAGGACCAGATCCGGATCCTGCAAGAGATCATCCTGCATTTGAAATCGCCGAAACAATTCAAGAAGCTGAAGTCGCTGTTCCACCCGGAATGGACCAGGCTCACGCAGGAAGCAAAGACTGACCAAGGCGAGCTCAAGGAGATCGAGCACTTTGAAGCGGTCCTCCATCTGGTGGAAATCCAGCAGCTGCGCGACAACCTGCGCAAGCGCTGGGATCGACAGATGGAAGCTCTGGCGGCGCCAGCTTCCCAGGAGATGGGGCCCAAGCCCGAAGAGACCATGTCGGCTTACGCCGCCAAGCTCGAAACGGCCGCCAAGTGGATGGATGAGCGCTGGGGCGCGCTTAAAGGCGAAATGGCCGAAGTCGGGCTCAAGTGGGAGCCGTTGTTCAATCGTTTACCGCTCCAGCGGCAAAAGGAGGCCGAAGCAGCGCGGATCGTCCAACTCATTCGGGATCACCTGATTCCGCTTGCAGGCAAACAGCTTGAAAACCTGGAGCTGAAGGACCTGAAGGGAAAACGGGCTCTTTGGCTCAAAACGGTTCGCGCGGTCAAGCCCACGGAGGCGTCGGCAGCGCTCCTGAAGACCCTGGAGCAGGCGTTCAAGGCGATTGACTACGATGCGTACGACAAGGCCTGGAAGCGGCTTGGGCAAGTGCTCGAGTTGAGGCCTGCATTCGAGGAGCGAAAGAAGCTGTTGCAGCAACTGTCGGAAGTCGCGCCGCGCTGGGCGGAGGCGATCAGTCTTGCCGAGCCCCCGCATGATGCAGCCGAGCCTCCCGGGAATCTTGACAAGGCATGGACGCATCGGCAGTTGGCCCAGAAGCTGCTGGGCCTCGGCGGGTTGGATATCGAGAAGCTCGAGGACCGAGTTGCTCTCATCGGCGAGAAGGGCCAGAAGGTCAATGCCCTGTATGTCGAGAAACTCGCCTGGCGCGCCCAGCTAGAAAGAACGGGGTTGAAGCAGCAGCAGGCTTTGAATGGGTGGCTAGGGCTGCATCGGAAAATCGGCAAAGGCACGGGCAAGCTGGTAGGGAAATTCAAGGAGGAAGCGCGCAAGACGCTCCTGGAGTGCCACCAGGCGGTGCCGGTCTGGATCATGCCGCTCGCGGCAGCGCTTGAAAGCTTCGAGCTCGGCACCATCGACTTCGACGTGATCCTCATCGATGAGGCGAGCCAATGCGATGTGCTGGGGCTCGCCGCCTTCGCCCTGGGCAAGAAGGTGGTGGTCATCGGCGATCATGAACAAGTGAGTCCCTATGCAGTGGGGTTCGAGACCAATCGGGTGCAAGCGCTGGTCGACGAGTTCCTGGACGGAGTTCCGAACAAGCAACTCTACGATGGAAAAACGTCGGTCTATGATCTTGCCCGGCAGGCGTTTGGCGGCGTGGTCCGGCTCGTCGAGCATTTCCGCTGTGTGCCCGAGATCATCGAGTTCAGCAACCAGCTCTGTTATGGGGGCGAAATCCTTCCCTTGAGAGAGGCGTCCACGAGCCGGGTCTATCCCCACTTGATTGCGCACCGCGTGCGAGACGCGTCTTCTGACAACAAGACCAACGAAGTGGAAGCCCTGGAAGTGGCCTCGCTGATCACGGCAATGTGCCGCCTCGAGGAATTCGAAGACTGCACCATCGGCGTGATCTGCATGGTGGGAACGGAGCAGGCGGTCAAGATCGACTCGATCTTGAGACGGCGCCTGAGCGCCACGGAATATCGGCGCAGGCGGATCCTGTGCGGCAATGCCTCGCAGTTCCAGGGGGACGAACGAGACGTGGTGTTCCTGTCGCTCGTGGACACCGCCCGCAAGGGAGAGATGCTGGCTGTCAGGAGCTCGGATGAATGGCGCAGGGTCTACAACGTGGCCGCGAGCCGCGCGCGCGACCAGTTGTGGGTGGTCTATTCGATGGACCCCAGCCACCTGAAGAAAGGCGACCTGAGGCTCAGGCTCGTTTCACACGCCGAGCAGCACGCGGCGCAGTCGAAGCGCGCCGAGCGCCCGAATGTGAAATTCGAATCAGGATTCCAGAAATCGCTGTACCAAAAGCTGCTCGAGCTTGGCTATCGCGTGCTGCCGAAGTACCTCATCGGCGAGTTCGAAGTCGATTTCTTGATCCAGGGCGACGCCGGAACGAAAGCGGTCATCTCGTGCGACGGGGACCGGATTGTCCCTGAGGCCTCGGTGCTCTCGAAGATGGAAAGACAGCAAACGTTGGAGAGACTGGGATGGAATTTCCTTCGCGTGGGGGCGAGCGAGTATCTGGTGGATGAGTCGCGCGCCGTGCGCAGGCTGGTGCGTAAGCTGGCTGCGCTGAAGATCGAGCCGATGGTCGAGAACAAGGCAGATGCCGTGCCAAAAGCCCCGCGCGAGGATCTGCGCGAGAAAATCTTCAAACGAGCGGACATGATCCGCAGCCGTTTGGCGAGCGCAGACAAGCGCACCGTCGCGGTCCAGGACGCATAAAAAGGTCCTCCCGCTTCAGCGCGGCGCGGCGGGTTGAGACAGCGGGCCGCACAGCTGCTGTGCGGCCCTAACGATCACTTGGCGCCGCTGCTCTGAACCTCCTGCGCCACGTTCCGGTCGACGAGCGTGATCTCGATGCGGCGGTTTTTCCTGCGCCCCTCGGCGTCGTCGTTCGACGCGACGGGCGAGAATTCCCCGCGCCCCGATGCCGTCAGGCGCTCGGGCGCCACGCCGGCCGACTGCAGGAAGCGCACTACCGTTGTCGCCCGGGCGGCCGACAGCTCCCAATTCGAGGGGAACTGCGCCGTGGAGATCGGCACGTTGTCGGTATGGCCGACGACGCGAATGACCTTGTCTTCGTAGCCCTTAAGCGCCTCGCCGACCTTGGAGAGGACCGCCTTGCCCTGCTCCTTGAGCGTCGCGCGCCCCGAATCGAAGAACAGCTGCTCGGCGACCTCGACCGTCAGCATGTCCTTGAACTGGCGCACCTGGAGCTGGCCCTTCTTCACCTCCTCGGTGAGATTGCGCACCAGCCCGTCGTACTGCGACTTGGTCTGCTGGTTCGAGGTCTCGAGCTGGGCCTTCTGCCTCGCTAGCGCCTCAAGCTCGGCGCGCAGCTTGCCCTGCTGTCGCTCGAGAGCCGTCTTCTCCTCCTCGAGCGCCCTGCGCTGCGACTGCAGCTCGCGCGTCTGCTGCTCGAGCTGGCCCTTGTCGGCCTGCACCTTCTCGAATTCGCCCGTGCTGACGCAGCCGCTCGCGGTCAGCGCCGCGGTGATCACTGTTCCTGCAAGCTGAAATGCTGGCTTGTTCATGCGCGTTTCCTCTTGGTCAATCCCCCAAAAAGCAAAACCATAGCATGATGCCGCTGTACCGCACCGGCGCTGGATCGTCACGCGAACTGCGGTCAACTTAGCGAGCGCGGAAATCGCCAGAGTGAATAAGGTCACAGGTGATGGCGTCGCTGATCGTCGCAAATTAGCGACAGCCCGCTCGGCGCATCGTAGCGCTAGATGGTGCGCAACATCGTTCGTTTAGCGGGCGCCGATGCGCTCACGGCTCAGGAGTCCGGACTTTCCACAGATGCAATTTCCCCGGTCTGATTGTCATGCTCCGACCGATGTCGCTTCAGCACTTCGTTCATCTCCAGCGCCAGTTTCGGATGGTGCTCGCGGATCATCGAAAGATGGTCCCCGACCATCGGAATGATCTCCAGTCCGCGGCTGAACAGGTTCTGCCAACCTTGGCTGTCGTCGAAGCCGCGCACGACTGAATTGCCATCGATCGATTCTGTCCGAAAAAGAACTCCGCGGGCATCCAGGCAGCGCGGGTGGTAAGAATCGACGATTTTCGAATACGCGCGCTCGAGTAGCCGTCCCGGCAGCGGCATGCCCTGCTCGTCGAAAATCGTGGTCAGATCGTTTGGATCCACCGCCAGACGATTGAAGAATGACCATATCCTGTACTTCTCCTGTCCAAGCAACCACCGGCTTATGCGCCAAGAGTTCCGCAGGCGCGAACCGTTCGGCGGCGCTTGCTTCCAGTTCTGACGCCATTGATGCCACGCGACTCGATGGGGAATCGGCGGCGTGGCCCAGGTATCGAGCAGCATCACCATTTCCACCTTGCCGCCTTGCCGCTGGAATTGATGGGCCGCCTCGAAGGCCATGAGCCCCGCAAAGGAATGTCCCGCCAGGACGCAGGGGGAAGCGCCCGTATGCGCGCCCAGCGCCGCCACATACGGGGCAACCAATTGCTGCATGGTTGGAAAGCCGGACTTCCGGTTGCTGGTCACCGCGTCACGCCACGCAAGGGGCCACGGTGCCTCGATGCCGAATACCGCGTGCTGCTCGCCCATGGACTTCGCGAGGCGGAACTCGGTTGGTCCGGCGTAAATGAAATATACGGGAGGCTCAGCCTGTCCTTTCCGCAACTGAACCACCGCCGGCTGTTGCTTACTCTTCGGTTGCTGTGCATCGATCAGCCTCGCCAGCTGCCCTACGGTCGGATTCCGGAAGAGCTCCACCACGCGGAGATTCAGCTGATGCCTTTGGTTTATTTGGCTGATCAGCCTGACGATCATCAAGGAGTTGCCGCCCAGGGCGAAAAAGTTGTCGTCCACGCCCACCCTTTCGACGCGCAGCAGCTCCCGCCAGAGTTGCGCCAGCCTCAGCTCCCACTCGGTGCGCGGCGGGACGAACGCTTCTTTGAGCTGATGCTCGAAGTCCGGCGCCGGCAGAGCGGCTCGGTCGACTTTGCCATTGTGGGTCAGTGGCAGCCTGTCCACGCTGACGAACGCGGACGGCAGCATGTAATCGGGCAGGTGCTGCTTCAGGAGGCTGCGCAATTCGCGCGGCGCATCAGCCTGCCCCGGCTTGAGAACCAAATACGCGACGAGGCGGCGCCTGCCCGGCTCGTCCTCGCGCAGCGCCACGACAGCCTCTTGCACCTGGGGGAGCCAGCCGAGCACCGATTCGATCTCGCCCAGCTCGATGCGAAAGCCGCTGACTTTGACCTGGTCGTCGCGGCGCCCGAGGAATTCGATATTGCCGTCGGGCAGGTAGCGTGCAAAATCACCGGTCCTAAACAAGCGCGTCCCCGATTCCGGGCTGAATGGATCGGCGACGAATCGCTCCTTCGTCAGCTCCGATCGATTCAGGTAACCACGCGCCACGCCATCGCCGCCGATGCAGAGTTCCCCCGCCACCCCGATCGGTACCGGCTGCAAGTACCGGTCGAGGATATACAAGCGCGTGTTGGCGATGGGTCGGCCGATGGGAATCGATCCGTGGCTCCGAGTCTCGGGCGTCACCATGTACACGCAGCACCCCACTACGGTTTCTGTCGGCCCGTATTCATTGACGAGCAAGGTGTGCGGCGCGTGCTGGCGCCAGAACGCTGTGGCCTCGGCCCGTAGTTGCTCACCGCCGATGACGAGCGTTCGGGTCCGTTCCGCCACTTGCTCTGGCCGCAGCTGCAGCTGCAAAGCCTGCAGGTGGGCAGGGGTGAGCTTGACCAGGCTGTATCCGGCCGCCGTCTGCAGCGCCCTGGCGAGCGCCTCGGCGCCCTGATCATCGGGCAGCAGCTCGACTGAGCGACCGACGAGGAGCGGTGTGAAAATGCTCGTGACGGTCAGGTCGAAGGCGATGGACGAATGCACCGGGGCGCCCGCGCCCTCGGCAACCTTGTAAGCGCTTACGGCCCAGCTCAAGTAATTGACCAAGCCCCGGTGCGCGATGCACACACCCTTCGGTTGACCCGTGGATCCGGAGGTGTAGATGACGTAGGCGAGGTGTGTAGGGTCGGCGAGGCCGGGCGGGGAGCTCCTGGGAAGATGCGCAAGCTTGTGCCAGTCGGTATCGAGGCACACGGTGGGAGCGTTGTGGCTCGGCAGCCGGGGCAGCAGGCGCGCTTGGGTAAGCAGCACCTTGGCTTGGCTGTCCTGGAGCATGAAGGCCTGACGCGCTGCGGGGTAGCTTGGATCGATCGGCACATAGGCACCTCCCGCCTTGAGAATGCCCAACAAGCCGACGACCATCTCCAGCGAACGTTCCACGCAGATACCGACCAGCACCTCGGGACCTGTGCCCAGCTCGCGCAAATGATGAGCTAGCTGATTGGAGCGGCGATCCAATTCCTGGTAGGTCAGGCGCTGTCCTTCGAATCTGACCGCTATCGCCTGCGGGGTGCGTTCCGCCTGCGCCTCGAATAGTTCGTGGACACATGAATCGCGCTGGTATTCCACCGCCGTTTGGTTCCACTCCGTCAGCAGTTGACGCCGCTCCGCTTCGCTCAACAACGGCAGCTCCCACACGCAGCGCTCGGGCGAAGCGATCATCCCCTCAAGGAGCAAGCGCCAATGAGTGGCCATGCGCGCGATAGTCGACTCCTCGAACAGCTCGCTCGCGTATTCGAAGGTCGCGCTGAGCCCCTCGGCGGTCTCCCAGACGTGCAGCGTGAGTTCGACCTGCGCCGTGCTGCGGTCTATGTCGAGCGGCGTTACCGTAATCCCCGCCAGCTCGAGCGGGCGCTGCGGCGCGTTCTGCAAAGCAAACATCACCTGGAACACGGGATTGCGGCTCAGGTCGCGCTCGGGCCGCAGCTCCTCCACCAGCCGCTCGAAGGGCAGGTCCTGGTGCGCAAAGGCGTCCAGACACACTTCGCGCAGGCGGGCGAGAAACCCGCTCGTCGAGGGATCGCCCGACAGATCGGCGCGCAGCACCAGTGTATTGACGAAACAGCCGACCACGTCCTCGATCTCGGCGCGGCTGCGGTTGGCCACCGGCGTACCCACCAGGACATCCTGCTGGCCGCTGTGACGCGAAAGCAGCAGCGTGAAGCCCGCGAGGAGCGTCATGAAGAGAGTCGCTCCTTCGCGTCGCGCAAGCCCACGCAGCGCGTCGGCCAGCTCGAGGGGCAGCGTGAAGCTGTAGATTTTACCGCGCTGGCTCCTCACTGGCGCTCGCGGCCGATCGGGAGGCAGCTCGAGCACTTGAGGGGCCCCCGCGAGGCGCGCGCGCCAGTGCGAGAGCTGGGCCTCCAACATTTCGCCTTGCAGCCAACTGCGCTGCCAGCGCGCGAAGTCGCGGTACCGGAGCGGAAGCGCCGGTAGCATGGCCGGCTCTCCACGCGAAAGGCACCCGTACAACTCGCCCAACTCCCGGGTCAGGATGCCCAGCGACCAGCCGTCCGAAATAATGTGATGCATCGCCAGCGTCAGCACGTGCACGTCCGCCGCGAGCCGGTAAAGCTGCGCACGGAACAGCGGACCGCGCGCCAAGTCGAAGCCGCGCGAGGTTTCCTCGCGCAGCCGCTCGCTCATCTCGGCCTCACTGCTCACTTCCGCGACTGGCAGCGTCCATGCTGCCGGGTCTAAAACCATCTGCAGCAGCCTTCCCTCGGTGTTCGCGAACACCGTGCGCAGCGACTCGTGGCGGCTGACGAGCGCCCCTAGGGCGCGCTCGAGCGCCGGCACATCGAGGGCGCCTCGCATCTCGAGCGCCATCGCCACGACATAGGCTGCGCCGCCCGGCTCGATCTGATCCAGGATCCAGAGCCGCTCCTGCGAGAACGAGAGCTCCGCCGGCCCGCGCAGGAATTCGAGGATCTCGCTCCGGCGCTGCAGCAACTGATCGCGCAACTCGGGCGTCAGCGCACCCGCCGGGGCATTGCACTGCAGCCGCTCGCCGTCGGCCCAGACCTGAATATCGCGGCTGCGCAGCTCTGCAAGCAGGGGCGCTATCGTCACAGCTCGGTCTGCTCCCTGTTTCCGGTTACCCCGGGCGACTGGCCGGAGCTCGCCAGCCAAGTGAGCGCGTCGAAGGCGGGCGCCGACCCGGGCTGCGCGCGGAGCACCTCGATGCGTGCCGCCAGGCGCGCGACGGTCGGAGCGGCGAAGAGCTCGCGCAGGGGCAGCTCGGTGACGAGCCTCTGCCGCACGCGGGACACCACCTGCATGGCCATCAGAGAATTGCCGCCGAGATCGAAGAACTGGTCGTGGCGGCCGACGCGTTCGAGCTTGAGCACGTCGCACCAGATTTGCGCCAGCGCGCTCTCAATGTCGCCGAGCGGCGCCTCGAAGCCACGGCCGGCGTAGGCCGCGGCTTCGGGCGCCGGCAGCGCCTTGCGATCCACCTTGCCGTTAGGGGAGAGCGGAAACGCATCCAACAGAACGAAAGCTGCCGGAACCATGTATTCGGGCATGGCGGCGCGGATCAGCGCGCGCAGCTGATCCGCCAAGTCGGC
>VBBY01000108.1 GCA_005881595.1 Betaproteobacteria bacterium
CAGGCGCATCCCGCGGCCGGAATGTTGAACGCCTTGTTGGGCGACATCAGCGTCACCGTGCGGCGCGAGATCTCGGGCGCGAGGCTCGCGATCGGCACGTGGCGCAAGCCCCGCTCGAGCACCAGCTCGCAGTGGATCTCGTCCGAAACGATCACCAGGTCGCGCGAGAGCTCGGCAATCCGCTCGAGCTCGGTGCGCGTGAACACCGTGCCGCCGGGATTCTGCGGGTTGCAAAGAAAAAACAGCCTCGTATTGCGCCGAATGGACCGCTGGATCTCGTCTTCATCGAAAACCCAGCGTCCATGCTGCAAAACCAACTGCAACTCGGCGTACGCGCGCGGCGCGAGCTCCACGGCGCGCTTGAAATGCTGGTAGACCGGGGTCGGGATGAGCGCGTGGCCGTCGGGCGGCAAGAGCTTGCGCGCCGCAAGATGCAGGCCGGGCACCACGCCCGGCAAAAAGACGATCCAGGACGGCTCGATGCGCCAGCGGTAGAGCCGCTCCAGGCGCTCGACGATGGCTTCGCGCAGCTCTTCCGGAGCGCTGGTGTAGCCGAAAACGCCGTGCTCAATCCTCGCCTGAAGAGCTTCAAGGATGCACGGTGGAGCGCGAAAGTCGCTGTCGGCGACCCACAGTGGAATCACGTCGCGCCCGGCATAGCGCTCCCAGCGGGTGCTCCAGGTGCCGGCGCGCTCGAGCGGCGCGTCGAAATCGAACCTCACCCGGCGGTTATAGCAAAAAAAAGCCGGGCACGAGGCCCGGCGTCATTTTGCTGCGTGACGCTATTTCTTCTCCTTCTCCTTCTCCTCCTCCTCTTCGTCCTGCTGCTGGATGCCCTTCAGCGGGTCTTCTTCCAGGCGATTCATGCTGTCGTCGACGTCCTGGGTTTCGACCGCCCGCTGCTCCGAACGCAGCTGCTCGGGCAACTTCGTGGCGATGCCAGGAACGAACATGACGATGGCGATTGCAATGCACTGCAGCGCCATGAACTCGAACATCCCCTTGTAGATGGTGAGCAGCGACCATTCCTTGACCACCTGCTTGAGGTAATAGGCCGACATCGCGACCGGCGGCGACAAATAGGCCGTCTGCATCGTCACCGCGACGAGCGATCCGAACCACACCATGAACAGGTCGTCGGGGATGCCGAGGCTGCGCGACAGCGCCGGCCGCAGCGCGTCGACCACGGGGTAGAAAATCGGCAGGAATACGAGGATGATCGCCGGCCACTCGAACGGCCAGCCGAGCAGGAATAGCAGTATGACCACAAACGCCAGCATCACGATCGGCGGCACCGGAAGCGCGACCATCGCGTCGGTGACCCAGTTCGCGGTCCCCATGCGCGCGAACACCGCGCCGAAGATGTTCGACGTCACGGCGAGCAGCAATACCATGCTCGAGGTGGTCGTCGCGCTGATCACCGCCTGCTTCAGGCCCGCGTAGGTGAATCTTCGATAGGCGATCGCAAGAATCAGCGCGCCCAGGGCGCCGATTCCCGAGGCCTCCGTCGGCGTGGCCAGTCCGGCCAGGATCGAACCCAGCGTCGCCGTGATGAGAAGAAGCAGGGGAAGCACGCCGACCGCCACCTCGCGCAGAATGGCGACCACGCTCGTGACGCGCTCTTCCCTCGGCACCGGCGGCCCGAGCTTCGGATTGATGAAACTGCGAATCACCAGATACACCAAGTAAATTCCGGCCAGCATGAAACCGGGACCGAAAGCAGCGGCGTACAGGTCGGCGACCGATACCCCGAGCACGGGCCCCATGACGATCAGCATCACCGAGGGCGGGATCAGGATGCCGAGCGTGCCGCCGGCGGTGATCGCCCCCGCCGAAAGCTTGGCGTCGTATCCGGTCTTGATCATGATCGGGCCCGCCATGATGCCGAGCACCGTCACCGCGGCGCCGACGATGCCGGTCGCCATCGCGAACACCGCGGAAGTCACGATCACCACGATATAGAGCGAGCCGCGAACCGGCGCGAGCACCATGCGGAACGCCGAGAACAGCCGCTCCATCAGCCCGGCCTGCTCGGTGATGTAGCCCATGAAGATGAACAGCGGCACCGCCGCGAGCAGCTCCTCCTTCATCATGCCGATGGTCTGGAAATAGGCGAGGTCGAATACCACCTTGCCCAGGGCAAAGTAACCGAAGGTGAGAGCGAGAAACAGCAGCGTGAACGAGATCTGGATGCCGATGAAAATGGCGCCGATCATGACGATCAGCATGACCAGGCCGATCAGGATCTCGGTGGTCATATCTCGATCTTTTCCTTGTGCTCGAGCTCGATGCCGGTGCGCCAGGCATACACGCTCTTGATCGTCTCCGAAACGCCCTGGATCAGAAGCAGCACGCAGGTGAGCGGCACCACGGTCTTGTACGGCCACAGGATGGGCCGCCACGGGGTCTGCTCGGAGGTCTCGCTGATGGTGTACGAGTACCAGGCCTCGCTGCCGCTTGCCGCGAGCAGCATGATGATCGACGGGAAGAAGAACACGAGGTAGGAGATCGAGTCGACGATGCCCTTGGTCTGAGCCGACCACTTCTCGTAGAAAAAGTCCGTGCGGATGTGCGCGCCCTTGTGCAGCGCATAGGCAGCGCCGAGCATGAAAATCGTGCCGTAGAGCATGTAGGTCACGTCGAACGACCAGATGGTCGGCGCATCGAAGGCATAGCGCGAGATCACTTCGAAGCTCACCGCCAGCACCAGAGGGACGTTGAGCCAGGCGACCCAGACCCCGGTCGTGTCGGTGAACTTGTCGATCACCCGGACCGTCTTGATAAGGCCCGGCGATTGTCCAGCCATCTCTACCCCCAAAACTAAAGCGGGGGCGGATCTCCGCCCCCGCTTTCACTGCAAGGTGCTACTTTTTGGCGCTGACCTTGGTCGCGCCCGGCTGCGCCTCGGGCCAGTAATAGTTCGCCACAAACGAGTACGGCGGGAACATGAAGCGCTTGGCGGGCACCACCAGGCTGGCGTACGCCCGCTGCGAGTCGTGCACTTTCTTGAAGAACGGGTTCTTCGCGCCTTCCTCCTTGGCAATCGTGTCCCAGGTCTTGAGGAACTCGATCAGGATGTCGGGCGGCGTGCGCAGGATGCGAACCCCGTGCTTCTCCTGCAGCTCCTTGATGGCGTCGGCGTTCTGCCGCTGCCACTTCGCCCACCAGACGAGGAAGGTCTCGTTCGCCGCCGACTTGATGATCTCCTGGTGCGTCGGCGAGAGCGACTTCCACACGTCGCCGTTCAACACGATCTCGCCGATGGTGACGTTCTCGTGCACGCCCGGCGTGTAGTGGTATTTCCAGACGTTCTGGAAGCCCAGACGCAGGTCCTCGACGCCGCCCACCCACTCGGCGCAGTCGATCACGCCGCGCTGCGCCGAAGGGATGATCTCGCCGCCCGGCATGTTGACCGTCTGCATGCCCATGCGCTGGAACACCTCGGCCGCCATGCCGGTCTGGCGGCACTTCATGCCCTTGAAGTCGGCGAGGTTCTTGATCGGCCGCTTGAACCAGCCGAACGCCTGCGGCCCGGAGGGCAGGATCGGGAACCACTGGATATTGAGCTTGAGCTCTTTCTGGAAGAACTCCTGCGCGAGCTCGAGACCGCCGCCGTTCTGCATCCAGCCCAGGGCATCGATCATGTCCATGCCGAAGGTGCCGCCGGGGCCCCCGGTCATGAGAATCGCGGTCTTGTTCTTGCCGACCCAGTAGCCCGACCACGAGTGCGCGCCGTCGAGCACCTTCTTGTGGGTGGCATCCAGCACCTCGAAGGCCGGCACCACCTGGCCCGCCGGCATCGCGTCGATCTTCAGCGTGCCGCCGGAGATCTTCGAGACGCGGTCGGCGAAGAAAGTGAAGTTGTCGTACAGCGTCAGGCTGGAAGGCCAGGTCGCCTGCATCTTGAGGGTGACGGGCTGCTGCTGCGCGTGAACGCCGCCGGCGAACGCGGCCGCGCACCCAAGCGCGACTAGCGAACGGATGGAATGCCTCATGACTTCCCTCCTCCTCATAGGTGGTTTCGCAAGGCGAAACGCAGCCTACACGCTTGGTTTTGCATGGTCAACGGGAATAAAAGCGCACTGCTATTGTGCCTTCGCCCCGGCCGCCGGTTTCTTCTCCGGGAAATAGTAGTTCGCGGCGAACGAGTACGGCGGGAACATGAAGCGCTTCGCCGGAACCACCTTCGCCGCGTATTCGCGCTGCGAGTCGTATACCTTCTTGAAGAACGGATTCTTCGCCGACTCTTCCTCTGCCATCTTGTCCCAGGTCTTGAGGAAGTCGACCAGGATCGCCGGCGGCGTGCGCAGAATCACCGTGCCGTACTTGGTGCGCATCTCCTCGATGGCGTCGGCGTTCTGCTTCTGCCAGCGGATGCCCCAGCGCACGAAGGTGTCGAAGACTGCCGCGCGCACCGCTTCCTGCTGCTGCGGCGTGAAGCTCCTCCACACGTCGCCATTCATGATCAGCTCGAGAAAAGAATTGTTCTCGTGCATGGCAGGCGTGTAGTGGTATTTCCAGACCTGCGGCAGGCCCAGGCGCAGGTCCTCGATGCCGCCGACCCACTCGGCGCAGTCGATCACGCCGCGCTGCGCCGAGGGTACGATCTCGCCGCCGGGCATGTTCACGGTCTGCATTCCCATGCGCTGATAGATCTCGGCCACGATGCCGGTTTCCCGGCACTTCAGCCCCTTGAAGTCGGCGACGCTCTTGATCGGCCGCTTGAACCAGCCGAGCGCCTGCGGGCTCGCGCCCCCGATCGGCCAGGCGACGACGTTCAGCTTCAGGATGTCGCGGTAGAACTCCCAGTACAAGTCCATGCCGCCGCCTTCGTTCATCCAGCCGAGAAAGTCGAAGTGGTCCATGCCGAACGGGCCCGCAGGCGTACCCGAGAACAGCGTCGCCGCCTTGTTCTTGCCGACCCAGTAGTAAGCGACGCCGTGGCCGCCGTCGATCACTTTCTTGTGCGTGGCGTCGAGGATCTCGAACGGCGGCACGATCGAACCGGCGGGGAGCGCCTCGATCTTGATCTGGCCGCCGGTGAGCTTGTCGACGCGCTCGGCGAACATCTTGAAGTTGTCCTGCAGCGTCAGGCTCGCCGGCCAAGTGGACTGGAATTTGAAGTTCTTCACTCCGGTCGGCGCGGCCTGCTGCTGCGCGCCGGCCGGGGCGGCAAAGGTCGCTGCGAGCGCAAACGCGATAAGCGAAAAGGTTTTCCTCATGGTTTCTCCTTCCCCGAGGGACGACGATGTTAGGAGGCCCGAATAGGGGTGTCAATCCAAACGGGCGACGATTCCCTCGAGCTCTTTTGCTGGCGCGGGATAGCGCTCGAGCACCAGCGGATCGTGGCCGGGAATGATGTGCCCGGGCGACGCGGCAAGACTGCGCAGCCGGTCATAGCCGGCGACCATGTCGGCCAGGGACCAGACGATGGGAAACGGCCGCTGCTGCTCCATGTTGGCGTAGAAATGGCTGGCGTCCGAGGCGAGCACCACCCAGCCGCGCCGGGTCGACACCCGCACCACCTGCAGGCCCATGGTATGGCCGCCGATCAGGTGCAGCGAGATTCCGGGAAAGAGCTCGGCGTCGCCGTCGTGGAACTGAACTCGCCCGGCGTAAACGCGCCGCACCATGCCGGCGACGTCCTCTGCCTCGAAGGCGCCGCGGTAGCGCTCTTCGCGCATGTGGCGCCCGGTCGCGTATTGCATCTCCAGGTCCTGCAAGTGCAGCGTCGCCGCGGGAAACAGCTCGAAATTGCCAACGTGGTCGTAGTGCAGGTGCGTGATCACGACATCCTTGACCGACGCCGCATCGACGCCGAGCAGGCGCAGGCCCTGGGTCGGGCAACGCAGGTGCTCGCGTCCGCGCTTGGCGGCCATAGCCGAGGAAAAACCGGTGTCGACCACGACCTCGCGCCCGCCGCCGCGCACCAGCCAGACGAAGTAGTCGAGCGGCATCGGGCCATCGTGCGGGTCGCCGCCGATGAAGTTCTCGCTCGCGCGGCGCGCGTGGTGCGCGTACTTGATCGCGTAGATTTCGTGCAGCGGGGCGCTCACGCGACGCGGACCCGCGCGAACTTCCTCTTGCCGACCTGGATCACGTAGGACTTGCCGCGTTCCGCCCTCAGCGCACGGTCGGAGAGCCGCTCGCCGTCGACTTTGACGCCCCCCTGCTCGATCAGCCGGTTTGCCTCCGACGTGCTCTCCACCAGACCCGCCAGCTTGAGAACCTGCGCCATCGTCACCGCGCCCGCGATCGCCACTTTGACTTCCGGCATGTCGTCCGGGAGCACGCCATGCCTGAAGCGCTGCTCGAACTCGGCTGCCGCGGCGTCGGCCGCCTTTGTGCCGTGGAAGCGCGCGACGATCTCTTTCGCGAACCGCACCTTGACCTCGCGCGGGTTGCGCCCCGTTTCGACCTCTTGCCTCCACTTCCCGATCGTCGCGGCGGACTCGTAGGAAAGCAGGTCGATGTAGCGCCACATCAGCGGGTCGGAGATCGACATCAGCTTGCCGAACATCTCCTGCGGCGGCTCGGCGATGCCGATGTAGTTGCCGAGCGACTTCGACATCTTCTCCCTGCCATCGGTGCCCTCGAGCAGCGGCATGGTGATGATGCACTGCGGCTCCTGGCCGAAATCCTTTTGCAGCTCGCGGCCGACCAGCAGGTTGAATTTCTGATCGGTGCCGCCGAGCTCGACGTCGGCCTTCATCGCCACCGAGTCGTAGCCCTGCATCAGCGGGTACAGCAACTCGTGCACCGCGATCGGGTGGTTGCTTTTGAATCTCCTATTGAAGTCATCGCGTTCAAGCAAGCGGGCGAGCGTGTAGCGTGCGGCGAGCCGGATCATCCCCTCGGCGCCGAGCTTGTCCGACCATTCCGAGTTGAACAGGATCTGCGTTTTTTCGGGGTCCAGGATCTTGAATACCTGATCCCGGTAGCTCTGCGCGTTGGCAAGGATCTCCTCGCGCGTGAGCGGCGGCCGGGTCTGGTTCTTCCCCGTCGGGTCGCCGATCATGCCGGTGAAGTCCCCGATCAGGAACTGCACCTGGTGGCCAAGCTCCTGGAAATGCCGCAGCTTGTTGATCACCACGGTGTGCCCCAGGTGGAGGTCGGGGGCCGTCGGGTCGAGCCCGAGCTTGACCCGCAGCTTGCGCCCGCTCGCCAGCTTCCTGGCCAGCTCCTCCTCGACGATCAGCTCTTCGCTTCCCCGGCGAAGGGTCTGAATGTCCTGCTGAACGGGTGACATTGTCGATTTGCGCCCCGCGCGATTTTTGCTAGACTCCCGCGGGTTTCTAGGTTTCTGAATAACAAGGGATTCTAGCCGAACTATGCGCAGCCCGACGCTCGCTCGCGCGGCCGCCATCGCGATCCTCGCCATCTCCGGCGTGGTAGGCGCATTCGCGACCATCGCCCCCGGCCCCGACGGGCAGGCCCTGCCGCCGACCACGGCGCTCGTGGAAACGCTGTCGATCCGCGCCGACGACGCGCTGCTTCCGTCGCCGGCATCGTATTTCCGCGAGGAGCCTTTCCAGCGCGGCGACACGCTGGCGAGCTTCCTGTCGCGGCTTGGTATCGAAGAGGCGCAGGTCGCGCGCCTGCTGCGGCTGCGGGTGCTGCAAACGCTGCGTCCCGGCTCTTTGGTGAACGCCGAGGTGCGCGCCGACGGCGTGCCAATTTCGTTGAGCTTCCTCGGCGAGCGTGACACCGTGGCGCAAATCGCGCCGGAGGGCGACAGCTACCGAGTCAGCGAAGAGCGCGCGCTGCTCGAGACGCGGGTCGACATGAAATCGAGCGTGATCCGCAGCTCGCTGTTCGCCGCCGCCGATGCCGCGGGCATCCCGGACAACGTGGCCATGCAGCTGGGCGAAGTGTTCGCCGGCGACATCGACTTCCACCGCGACCTGCGCAAGGGCGACCGCTTCACGGTGCTGTACGAGGTGCATCACCTCGCCGGGCGGCCGGTGCGCCCCGGGCGCGTGCTCGCCGCCGAGTTCGTGAACCAGGGCAGGATCTATCGCGCAGTTCACTTCGGCGGCGGCTACTACGCGCCGGACGGCAAGAATCTGCGCAAGGCGTTCCTGCGCTCGCCGCTGGAGTTCTCCCGCGTGAGCTCGGGTTTCGGCATGCGCATGCATCCCTTTGCGCAGTCCTGGCGCGCGCACCGGGGCATCGATTACGCCGCGCCGGTGGGCACGCGCGTGCGCGCAGTCGGAGATGGCGTGGTCGAGTTCGCCGGAGTGAAAGGCGGCTACGGCAACGTCGTGTTTCTTCGCCATCGCGGCCAATATGCCACGACCTATGCGCACCTGAGCCGTATCGCCGCCGGCGTGCACCGCGGCGCAAAGGTAGCGCAGAACGATACTATCGGCTTTGTCGGCCAGACCGGATGGGCCACCGGCCCGCACCTGCATTACGAGTTCCGCATCGCCGGACAGGCGCGCAATCCGTTCTCGATCGCGATGCCGGCCGGGCTGCCATTGCCGGCGCAGGATTTAGCGGCGTTCCAGTATTACGCGAGCCCGCTCATCGCGCGGCTCGACCTGCTCGCCGAGAGCAACCTCGCCCAGCTGGAGTAGGAAAACCCTAGACGGAGAACGACGACCCGCAACCGCAGGTGCTCTGCGCATTGGGGTTCTTGATGACGAACTGGGCGCCTTCCAGCCCTTCCTGGTAATCGATCTCCGCGCCCACCAGGTACTGGTAGCTCATCGGGTCGATGAGCAGCATGACGCCGTTCTTTTCCATCACGGCGTCGTCCTCGTTCTTCACCTCGTCGAAGGTAAAGCCGTACTGGAAGCCCGAGCAGCCGCCGCCGGTGACGAACACGCGCAGCTTGAGCTCGGGATTGCCTTCCTCGTCGATCAGCTGCCTGACCTTGTTCGCGGCGCTGTCGCTGAACACCAGCGGCGAAGGCATCTCGGTGACTGCGTTCATTTCATCACTCCTGGATCCGTTTCAGCTCATCCGCCCGAGGCGAGCTTCAGCTCGACCCCTTTGACATCGGCGACGTGGTGCACCAGCCTTCCCTCGACCACCGCCCCCTGGTGGATTTCGATGCTCTTGTAGTACACATCGCCTTTGACCTTCGACCCCGCCTGGAGTTCGAGCGTCTCGGTGGCGTGGACGGGCCCGTTGATCGTGCCGTTGACCACGATGTGCGCGGCCTGCACTTCGCCGTCGATGCGCGCATCGGCAGACACCACCAGCGTGCCCGGCTGGTCCGCCAGGGCGGCGACATTGCCGCGGACCATGCCGTCGACCCGCAGGCCGCCGCTGAAAATCACGTTGCCTTCGATGCGCGTCGTCACGCCGATCAGGCTATCGATCCGGTTCTGCGGCTTGCTCGTCTTGTTAAACATCCTTACTCCCTTCGGCCCCGTCAGAGGCTTACGCTGTTCGTCGCGCGGGGCTGGTTCGATCCCATCTCGTACACGCGCACCTGGACTCTTTCCACCTTTGCCTTCGGGCTTACCCTGAAGGTGCCCTCCACCCTCCGGAAGTACTTGAAAGACAACCGAAAGGCTGCCGCGCCGGCGTCCCCCGGCTCGGGAAAGCTCATGATAGCACTCTGCCCCCCTTCCGTCAGGTTGACCAGCAGCTCCAGCCGGCCGTTGAAATCACGGCCCTGGCGGGTGGTAGGTGTCAGGAGCAGCAGCCGGTAGCGGTACTCCCCGGGCAAGACATCGGGCTCCACCTTGAAGCGGTAGATCGACAGGGCATTGGCGCTGCGCGCCTCGGACGACAGCATGCTCTCGAAAGTCGCCAGCTCTTCCCGCACCCGGGCATTTTCCTGCTCCAGCGCGCGGATCTGCTGGGCGAGCTTCTGCTCGGCGGTGCGCTCGATGGCCAGGCGGTTGTCGGCGGCATTCGTGATAGCGCGAAGGCGGTCCAGCTCGGCGCGCGCGTCCTCGAGCGCACTGCGCGTCGCGCGCAGCTCTTCCTGCACTTCGCTGCGGTCGAACCCGGCAAAGCGCCGCCCGGCGTCGTAGATCCACGCCGCCGAGGCCGCCGAGATGCCGAGCAGCACGGCGATGCCGATCCAGCGCCAGTACCAGGGGATCTGGCTCTGAATGGTGACGCGCGGCGCAGCGATGCCGAAGCGCTGGCGAAGCTTCCACACTCGAGGGACCAGATTGCGCAGCACGCCGGCCTCAGGGCACCACCGGCACCTGGTCGAGGCCTTCGGCCTCGGGCAAGCCGAACATCAGGTTCATGTTCTGCACCGCCTGGCCCGAAGCGCCCTTGACGAGGTTGTCGATTACTGAAAGCACGACCAAGGTATCGGCTCGGCGTGCGCTTTCTGGCGGGCGATGAATGGCGAGACGGCACATGTTGGCGGCGCGCACCGAGCGCGTATCGGGGTGGCTGCCCGCCGGCATGACATCGACAAAGGGCTCGCCGGCGTAGCGCTTCTCGAACAGCGACTGGAAGTCCACTTCGCGCGTGATCCGCCCATACAGGGTGGCGTGGATGCCGCGAATGAGCGGAGTGAGATGCGCCGTGAACACCAGCCCGACTTCGCGCTTTGCTGCCTGCGCGAGCCCCTGGCGGATCTCCGGCCAGTGGCGATGCCCCGGCACGTTGTACGCCATGAAATTATCCGCGGCCTCTGAAAAGCTGAGGTGCAGGTCAGCCTTGCGCCCGGCGCCGCTCACGCCGGACTTCGCGTCGGCAACGAGGTGGTCCAGGTCGACGACTCCCGCCTCGACCAGCGGCAGGAAGCCGAGCTGCGTCGCGGTGGGGTAGCACCCGGGATTGGCGACCAGGCGCGCGCCGCGAATGCGCTCGCGGTTGAGCTCGCACAAGCCGTAGACCGCGTCGCGCACCAGCTCGGGCGCGGCGTGCTTCACCCCGTACCACTTCTCCCACTCGGCGACATCCTTGAGGCGGAAGTCGGCGGACAGGTCCACCAGGCGCGCGCCCGAATCGAGCAACGCACGCGCCTCGTTCATGGCGACTGCGTTCGGCGTGGCGAAGAACACCACGTCGCAACCGCGTAGCGCCTGCATGTTGGGTTCGGTGAAGGCGAGCTCCACGCGGCGCCGCAGGCTGGGGAACATCGCCGCAACCGGAGTCCCGGCTTCCTTGCGCGAGGTGATGGCCTTCAGCTCCACGCGCGGATGCTGCGCGAGCAGCCTCAGCAGCTCTACGCCCGTGTAACCCGTGCCACCGACGATGCCTGCCTTAACCATCGCTTTCCGGCTCCAGAAACAAGAAAGCCGCCCTGAGGCGGCTTTCGATTCGCAGAAGCGCGACGTTCAACGTTTCGAGAACTGCTTGCGCCGCCTGGCCTTGTGCAAGCCGACCTTCTTTCGCTCTACCTCGCGCGCGTCGCGCGTCACCAGCCCGGCCGCGCTCAACGCGGGCTTCAACCCGGCATCATACTCGATCAACGCACGCGAGATGCCGTGGCGCACCGCGCCGGCTTGTCCGCTTTCGCCGCCACCGTAGACGTTGACCATGATGTCGAAGCTCGCCTGGCTCTTGGTAAGCTCGAGCGGCTGGCGTACCACCATGCGGCCGGTCTCGCGCCCGAAGAATTCGTCCACCGGCTTGCCGTTGACGACGAACTGGCCCTTGCCGGGCTTCAGAAAAACGCGGGCTACCGCGCTCTTGCGCCGCCCGGTGCCGTAGTAGTAGTCGCCGACCATTCCTGTTCCTAGATCTCGAGGGTCTTCGGCTGCTGGGCCGAATGGGGATGCGTGGCGCCCGCGTAGACCTTGAGCTTCCTCAGCATGGCGTAGCCGAGCGGGCCTTTCGGCAGCATGCCTTTCACCGCCTTCTGCAGCACGCGCTCCGGCTTGGCCGCGTGCAGCTTCGCGAAACTGGTCTGCCGGATGCCGCCGGGGTATTCGGTATGCCAGTAGTAGGTTTTCCTCTCGGCCTTCTTGCCGGTGACGCGCAGCTTCGCGACGTTGACGACGACGATATAGTCGCCGGTGTCTACGTGCGGCGTGTATTCCGGCTTATGCTTGCCGCGCAGCCGCGAGGCGATGTGCGTCGCCAGCCGCCCCAGGACCTTGCCCTGGGCGTCGATCACATACCAGCCGTGCTGGACCTCGCCCGCTTTTGCCGTGTAGGTCTTCATGCGCCGAATTGCGAAAAGGTGCGGATTTTACCGAAAAAAAGGCGCAGCTCGCACGTATTATCCACAAACCATTGAAGAACAAGGAACTCTGATGGAATGCACGGTCCGATGGACCGGCGACGGCATGAC
>VBBY01000209.1 GCA_005881595.1 Betaproteobacteria bacterium
GGTGTGCGAGAGGGCGATCTCGATGTGCTGCTCGACCAGGATGGCCGCGGTGCCCTGGTCTTCGATCATTTTCCTCAGCGAAGCGACAAGCTCTTCGACGATGATCGGCGCGAGGCCCTCGAGCGGCTCGTCGAGGAGGAGCAGCTCCGGGTTGGTCATCAGCGCCCGGGCGATCGCCAGCATCTGCTGCTCGCCGCCCGAGAGCTGGTTGCCCATGTTGGCGCGGCGCTCGGCGAGGCGCGGGAAGAGCGCGTACACCGCGGCGAGGCTCCAGCGCCCGGGCCGCGCGGCGACGCTCAGGTTCTCTTCTACCGTGAGTGAGGGGAAGATCTCGCGTTCCTGCGCGACCCAGCCGAGGCCCAGGCGCGCGCGGCGATGCGGGGCGAGCGAGGTGATGTCCTTGCCGCGCCAGAATATCTTTCCCCGTTGCAGGCGGGTATACCCGAGGACGGTGAGGAGCAGCGTGGTCTTGCCGACGCCGTTCCGTCCAAGGACGGCGAGGCTGCCGTGCTCCGGCAGCTCGAGCGAGACGTCGTCGAGCACGACCGCGTCGCCGTAGCCGGCGCGGACGTTGCGCAAGGCGAGGAGCGGCTCAGCCATGGCGGCCTTTGCCCAGGTAGACCTCGCGCACCTGCGGGTCGGCGCCGATCTCCTGCGGAGTGCCCTGCGCGAGGATGCGGCCGCTCACCATGACGATGATGCGGCTCGCGAAGCGGAACACGACGTCCATGTCGTGCTCGATGAAGAGGATGGTGAGATCCCTCGAAAGGCCCGAGATCGCCGCGAACAGCTCCGCGCTCTCGTCCTTCGGCACGCCGGCCGCCGGCTCGTCGAGCAGCAGAACGCGCGGGCGCGTGGCGAGCGCGAGCGCGATCTCGAGCAGCCGCTGCTGGCCGTAGGCGAGCTCGCGGGTCAGCCGGTAGGAGGCTTTTTCCAGGTTCAGCGAATGCAGAATTGCATGCGCTTCGTCGATGGCGCCGCGATAGGCGGGGAGCGGCTTCCACCAGGTTTCCGAGCGGCCTTCGCGTTCGAGCACCGCAAGCGCGACCGACTCGAGCGCGGTGAGTCGCGGAAATAGCGTGCTGATCTGGAAGGTGCGCGCCAGACCGCGCTTCACGCGCGTGTCGGGCCTGAGCGTAGTGATGTCCTCCTCGCCGAGCACGATCTCGCCGGCGTCGGGCCGCAGCATGCCGGTGATCAGGTTGATGAGCGTCGTCTTCCCGGCGCCGTTGGGGCCGATGAGCGCGTAGCGCACGCCTTGCGGCAGGACGAGGTCGATGTCCTCCGCCACCACGAGCGAGCCGAATTTCTTGCTCAGGTGCTTCGTTGCAAGAATTTTGCGAGGCCTCCGAGGATCCCATTGGGCAGGAACATCACCACCGCGACCAGCAGCAGCCCGATCCAGAAATACCAGTACTGCGGGTTCATGCCCGAGAACTGGTCGCGCGCCACCATGTAGAGGATCGCGCCGAGCAGCCCGCCGTAGAGGCGGCCGGCGCCGCCGAGAATGAGGATCACCAGCACGTCGGCCGAGCGCCCGAAGGAAAGCACTTCCAGCGAGACAGTCTCGGTGGTCTGCGCGAGCAGCGCCCCGGCGACGCCGGCCAGGATCGCGGCGATGCTGTAGACCTTGCGCAGGTGGGCGCGGCTCGGCGCGCCGATCGCCGGCATGCGCAGCGCGTTCTCGCGGATGCCGCGCAGGGCGAGGCCGAACGGCGAATGAATGATCCTTCTCGAAATCAAAAAGCATGCGAACAGAACGACCAGCGAGTATGCGTACGCGGTGCTGCCGTAAAGGTCGAACCTGAACATTTCGAGCAGCGGACGGATGCGCACGCCCTGCAGCCCGTCGGCGCCGCCGGTGAGCCAGCTCGCGCTGTTCGCGGCCTCGTAGAGCAGCAGCCCGAGGCCGAGCGTCAGCATGATCAGCGCGAGGTGGCGGAAGCGCACGATGATGTGGCTCGTCGCGTAGCCAGTCAGTCCTGCCAGGATTCCGGAAATCAGGAGTCCGGAGAGAGGCTCACCCCATCCATGCTTGGCGAGCAGGCCGGCGGTATACGCGCCGACGCCGAAGTACGCCGCGTGTCCGAGCGAGACGATGCCGGCGTAGCCGAGGATCAGGTCGAGCGACAGCGCGAACAGCGCGGTGATGGCGATCTGGCTCGCCAGCTGCAAATACGCCGGCGCGGCGACGAAGGGCAGCAGCGTGCATAGCCAGAAGACGGTCTCGAGCCGCCGCCAGCGGATCTGCGCTTCGAGATGCCGGCTAGCGCTTTCCAAACAGGCCCGCCGGGCGCCACATCAGGATGCCGACCATCACCAGGTAGATGAGAAAGGCCCCCAGCCAGGGGAAATAGTATTTGCCCGCCATGTCGCTGATGCCGAGCACCGCGGCGGCGGCGAACGAGCCGCCGATCGAGCCCAGGCCGCCGACCGCGACGACGATCAGCACGTAGACGAGGTAAGTGAAGGCGAAGGCATGGTCGAGCCCGACCATCTCGATGGCGAGCGCGCCGCCCAGCCCCGCCAGCCCGCCGCCGAGGGCGAAGGTGACGGCGAACGCGCGGTCGACGTCGATGCCCAGGCCGCGCGCCATGCGCTGGTTGTCGACCGCAGCGCGCACCTGCGCGCCGAAGCGCGTGTATTCCAGCGCATAGACGAGCAGGGCGGCGATGGCGAGGGCGGTGACGATGAGAAACAGGCGATACGCGGCAAAGCTCATTCCCATGAGCTGTACTGAGCCGCGCAGGTAGGGAGGCGTGCTGATCGGCTGCTGCACCGTGCCGTAGAAATATGCCGCGACCGCGACCGAGATGAACACGATGCCGATCGTGAACAGGCACTGGTCGAGGTCGGTGGCGCGAT
>VBBY01000210.1 GCA_005881595.1 Betaproteobacteria bacterium
AGTGGCAGAGGGCAAAGCTTGGGTGTTCGACGACACGATTGAGCACGAAGCGTGGAACGACAGCGACCGCACGCGGGTGATTCTGCTGTTCGAGATCTGGCGCCCGGAGCTGACTTTGGAGGAGCGCGCCCTGGTGAGCGCGATGTTCGAGGCGATCGACGAGTACGGCGGCGGGCAGCCGCCCGTTCCGATCTAGCGTGTCTTGAGCTCGGCGACGGAATTCGCCGCCCAGCGCCACAGCATGGTGTCGAGCCACATGCGGTTCGAAGTGTCGCCCGCCAGGTTGATACGGGCGACCTCACGCGCGATACCGCGGTGCACAACACGTGCGAGGACGCCTTCGCTGACTGCGTCGCGCGCTTCAAGGGACAGCGTCGCCTGGCCGGCATCGCGGACGAAATTTCTCGTTATCCACGGTGAGAGGCGATCCGGCGCATTGATGAAGAGCTCGGTGACCCGCGCCGAAACCCGCAGCACGCCGGGCTCCGGCGCCGCGGCGATCTCATAGCCTCGCGCCTTGAAGGCCGCGGCGAGGCTGCTGTCCACGCTCGCCGCAGTTTCCCTGGCGAGGCGCTCGCCATCGACGTAGGGGTAGACCGATGGCGCCTGGATGCGGTTATAGGCATGCCGCTGCGTCAGCCAATCGCTGCGGAACTCGACCGACACCGGGTCGATCAGGACCCGCCGGTACCCCGAGAGGTCTGCGTTCGGGCGCAGGTAGAGCTCGTCGACGTTCGCGGAATGAACCGGGACGAGGCCCTCTTTTGTCACCGGCGTCGCGCCCTCGGGAGTCGCGCATCCCGCGGCGGCAAGCGCCAGGACCGAGCAGGCAATAAGCGCCTGTGGAAGGGCCAGAAGGTTCATTGTTTACAATCGTACGCCTATGGCGGGGACTGCGGCTACCGAAGTGGAAATTCGCGCGCTGATTGAGGCCGTGGACCAGGCCGACCAGGCGGGAAACCGCGCCGAAGCGGAGCGGGCCCTTGACCGGGCGCGTGCCGCGGCTCCCGATCACCCCGGCGTCCTCAATGCCGCCGGAATGCGTGCGCTCGTCGCGGGCGACGCCGCGGCGGCCCGGCCGCTCCTGGAAAGGGCAGCGCAGCTTGATCCGGCGAGCCCCTACCTTTGGGTCAATGTCGCGCTGGCCCAGCGCGAGTTGCGCGACGAGACCGCAGAGCGCGATGCGCTCGAGAAAGCGCTCGCCGCCGATCCACGCTATTTCCCCGCGCTGCTGCACAAGGCGCGGCTCTTCGAGAGACAGGGCAAGCTCAAGGCAGCGGCGTTCATGTACCAAGCCTTCCTGGCCTGCCTGCCGCGGGACGTGCAACCGCCGCGGTCCGTGCAGCCGGCGATCCAGCACGCAAACGAGGTGCTCCGGGAAAACGACCGCGCGCTCGAAGCGTTCCTGCAACCGCGCCTCGAACCGCTGCGCGCGCGCTACGCCGGCGAGCGCCTCGAGCGCTTCGATGCCTGCCTGCAGGTGATGCTCGGCAAGCGGCCGCTCTTTCGCCCCGAGCCGACATTCATGCTGTTTCCGCGGCTGCCGGCCATCGAGTTCATCGATCGCGAACACTACCCGTGGCTTGACGCGTTCGACGCTGCGACCCCGGAGATTCGGGCGGAGGCGCAGGCCGCGCTTGAAGAGTCTGCACAGGACTTTGTCCCCTATATTTCCAAGCCGGCAGGCTCGCCGGTCGATCAGTGGCGCGAGCTCAACAATTCCAAGCGCTGGAGCACCTACTTCCTGCTGAAGAACGGCAAGCGGCTGGAGGATCATCTCGCGCGCTGCCCCAGGATCGCCGCGCTGCTCGATGCTGCTCCGCTCTGCAAGATTCCCGCGCACGCTCCCACGGCGTTTTTCTCGGTGCTCGCACCGAAGACTCGCATCCCGGCGCACACCGGCGTCACCAACACCCGGTTCATCGTCCACCTGCCACTCATCGTGCCGCCCTCCTGCGGATTTCGCGTCGGCGCCGAGACCCGCGCCTGGCGCGAAGGGCAGGCCTGGGTGTTCGACGACAGCTTCGACCACGAAGCGTGGAACGACAGCGACGAGCCGCGCGTCGTTCTCATCTTCGACGTGTGGAATTCCTTCCTGACAGCTGCGGAACGCGATCTCGTCAGCGTGGTTACGCAGGGCGTACAGGAATACGGCGAGGGCGAATCACCTTTCCGGCAAGGTGGCTGATGAAAACGAGCGCTCTTCTCGCTGCGATCGGGCTCGCCATGGCAGGCAACGCCGCTGCCGAGACCCCTAAGTGCAAGCTGGCACGGATCGCGGAATGGCCAGCTCGAACGGAATACTACCGGCCCGTCGTCGACGGCGAGATCAACGGCAGGAAGATCGGCATCCTGCTCG
>VBBY01000211.1 GCA_005881595.1 Betaproteobacteria bacterium
GAGAACGTTTCTGGATCAACCCGTGGTGCTGTACCGCAAGGAGGACGGCACGCCGGTCGCCCTGGAGGACCGCTGCTGCCACCGGCAGCTGCCGCTTTCGATGGGCAAGGTGGAGGGCGACGCGCTGCGCTGCGGCTACCACGGCCTGAAATTCAATTCCTCCGGCCTGTGCATCGAGATCCCCGGACAGGTGAATGTTCCTCCTCAGGCCCGGGTGCGTGCATTCCCGACGGTAGAACGATTCAACTGGCTCTGGATCTGGATGGGCGATCCGGCCAGGGCCGACCCGACCCTGATCCCGGACTGGTGGTGGGCCAACCACCCCGACTGGGCCTTCAGCCGGCCCGAGATGATTCACGTCAAGGCCAACTACCAGCTCATCTCCGACAACGTGCTCGATGTCACGCACCTCGCGTACGTGCACGCCACGTCGATCGGAGCGTCCTCGATCACCGAGTTTCCCGCCACCACCGAGCGCGAGGAGCGCCTGGTGCGCCTGACGCGCTGGATCATCGACCGGCCGCCGCCGCCTCTCTACAGGAAAGCCGGCGGCTTCCCCGGCAACGTCGACCGCTGGCAGATCGTCGAGCACGTGCCGCCGTGCTTCTCGGTGAATTTCGCCGGCTGCAAGGATGCCGAGAGAAAGATCGACCTGATGGCGCTCAGCGCGCCGACGCCGGAGACCGAGCGCACCACGCACTACTTCTTCGGCTTCGTGCGCAACTTCGGCCTGCGCGACCCCGAGATGGACAAGATCTTCGGCGTCGACCTGGTGACGGTGTTCAACGAGGACCTCCCGATCCTCGAAGCGCAGCAGCGCAACCTCGAGCTCAGGCCCGACGCGCCGAGGATCGACATCAAGGTCGACGCGGCGCCGCTCGCCGCGCGGCGCATGCTGGAGGCAATGATCCAGCGGGAAGCGGACGCCGTTACTTCCGGGGTCCGTGCCGGATAGGCTGAGCGTTGCGTCGGGTCGTCTCGTAGCGGGGCAGGTCGTCCGCGGTGTCGAACCAGGAGAGCTGCTCTCCCGCGAACACGTGAGCCGTCGCACGGATGCGTTGCGGATCGCTCAACGCGCCGGCCAGCAGATGAATTTCATCCGGCACGCGCTCGTTCTCGTAGGTCAGCGGAGAGCCGCAGCGCGCGCAGAACCCCCGCCGCACGCCTGGAGACGAAGCAAAGTATGCGGGCTTTCCCGCGGTGAAACGGAACGCGCTGCGTGGCACCGAGATCCAGGTGGCCATGGGCGAGGACGTGGCGCGCCGGCAGCTTTCGCAGTGGCAGTGGAGCGTCCAGTTCGGCGCGCCCTCGTATGAAAATGCAACCGCCCCACAGAGACAATGACCGCTGATCGTATTCATGGGAGTGCTCCGCAGAGTTCATTCAAGCGCCCGCGCATAACGAATCTCCTGCACCTGCTCGCCGCCGAGCTCGAATTCCTTGACCGACGACAAGTCAGGCGCGAACCCGGCGGCACTATAGAACCTGATTGCGCGGGCATTCTGCGTGAACACCCACGCGCTGACGGTCCTGAACCCCTGTTCGAGCATACGCTCCTGCGCGCGGTGCCAGAGCATGCGCCCGACCCCGCTCGACCAGGAAGACGGAGCGACATAGATGGCCCACACCTCGGCGCAATCCGCAGGCGAACCTTCATCGCGACACGGGCCGAAGGCCACCCAGCCGATCATTCCGCCCTCTACTTTGGCCACGAGCAGCTCCGGCACGCCGTCGGCGATGGACCCGCGCCACATTGCCTCGCGCTGGTCGACCGACAGGGACGCCAAGTATTGAGCGGGCACGATGCCCTGGTAGGCGGACTGCCAGGTGGTGACGTGGATTTCCGCGACCTGGCGCGCATCCTCAAGCCTGGCGGGAGCGATGTGCATGGCGGCTGCCTCGCCTCTACTTGCTGCGCGCGCTCGCCAGCAGATTGCGACGGCGCTCGAGGCTTTCCTTCGGCCAGTACTTGTCGCGCTCGTAGTACTCCTCGACCGCCGGCGTACCCGGTGGAAGCACGACCCAAGGCTGCTTCGTCGAGGTGAAGATATGGATATCGGGCGGCAGGCGATGCGGCTCGTCGAGCGTCCCGACGCGGACGAAGCGCACGACATCCCCGCCGCCGCCGTAGTTGCTCCATAAGGCGATACGGCAAGTCGGGCAGCGGGCGATCCTCTGCCCCTTTCCGCTGTTCGAGGGGGTGTTCACCAGTTCCGGCTCGCCCTTCAGCAAAATCACGCGATCGGCTTCGATCATGGCGTTCAGCGCGAAGGAGGCCCCGGTTTCGCGCTGGCACCAGGTGCAATGACAGCAGTGAACGAACAGCGGCTTGCTGGTCATCCGGTAGCGCACCGCACCGCAGGTGCAGTGGCCTTCCAATAAGAAGGCTTTATCGTCAACCATCAGGTGTCATTTCCCTTCAAGCCGCCCGACCACCTTGCCGCCTTGGTCGATGATGAAAATCGCATGCCCGGGCTTTGGGAAATCCACGCGTACATGCCATTTGCCTTCCGCAGTTGTAGCGGTGAAGGTGCACGGTGCCGTGGAATCGCACTTGCCTTTGACCTGGCGTTTGGCTACCTCGATCGCACCATCTCTATCGAGAGCCGCAGCCCATGGAGCCCAGGAGGCTAGAACTGTCGCAGCAACCGCAGCAAGTAGCCGACTCATGTTCCCTTAGTTGCAAGCAGCTTTCTTCTTTGAAGCATCAGAAGAACGGCGAAGCAGGCCAGCGCCGACAGAAGATGCTTGAGCGTATGGCCGCTGATAACGCCCTGGCTCAAGGCCAGAATCTGTCCATCATTGGCCTCTGAAAGCTTCGCGAGCGCGTACCAGCCCAGAGCCACGAGGAGCAGCCACCGGTGTGAATATCTGGCACGGTACAGGGCCATTGCGACCGGGATGGTCAGCAGGGGTATCAGCTGAACCCAGACATAGAAGCGCAGGTCATCGAACCTGTGCCAGTAGACCACGCTGGCGACGCCCAGTATCAACGCAGGCACAAGAAGCAGCGTGCCGAGCCGCTCGTCAATATATTCGCCCAATAGCGCTGCGAGCAGTCCCATGAAGCTGATGGTGATGGGCAGCCTGTCCCAGAGGAGCGTCTGGTTGCTTGGATCCCAGTGGTAATAGGCCGAGCCGACACTGACCAGAGTCACGCCCGCGAACAGAGCAACCCAGGCGTTGCGACTTCTGTCCAAACCGTTTCCAAGGCAGGTCCTCAGCCCGGCAATACCAACAAGAAGAAAAGCAAGATTCGATGTGACATCGAAGAAGTTGGGAATGCCAAAGAACGTCCGCCGATCACCGAAATCATGGTATGTCGGGTCTTGCCCAAACGGCTGCAGCGACAGCATCAGCGCCAGGGATCCCGCCACAATTGCCACCATCAGAAAATGCCGCCAGTGAACTCTCAGCACCGATGGAGTGAGTGGTTGACCTGTTTTA
>VBBY01000109.1 GCA_005881595.1 Betaproteobacteria bacterium
GTCGACAGCGCCCCGCCCGAACCGCTTGGCGATAGCCTCTGCCGCGATGTCGGTTGCCTCGCCAAGCCGCGACGAGTCTGCGCGTTTCGCGAGACCTTAATTTGGAGCGGGCGCGTCACCCGAAGCGGCGAAGTCGCTCCCGCAGTTCTTCCCAAGAGATGACTTCGCCTCTCTCGGCCTGGGCGATGGCAGTAAGTACGGCCCTCTCTTCCTCAGGCGAGACCTCGAACGTCGCGTCATCCTCCCGAGCCACCACCGTTACCACAGAGCCTTCAGCCAGTGGCTCGCCCTCGAGAACGACTTTGCCTCCAATGACCTTTCCGGTTGCGACTTTCATGTGTCAAATGTTACTCCATCCGCGAACCGCTGCTTTCGTGCCAACGTTCGCGCCCACGCGCGGGCGCGAGCGATTGTTGACCGAAGTGCGGCGCTGCTCGGCCGTCGCGGTGGGGCGCGCTGTTGGACCGCTCTTTTTGCGAGCGAACTGACGGCACCCTTGAGATTGCGCTAGGCGCTCTCACGATTGCTCCCACTGAGCTTGCTCAAGAACTATGCGATAGCGATCATAATCCTCGAAGGTTCTACCGCGCTGCCGCCAGTATGGATTGAACGACGAAACCTCGACGAAACCGGCTTCGAGCATCGCGGCGCACGCCTGCCGCCATTCATTTGCGTCTGGCAGGTAGAAGACGAGCAAGTCTTCCGGTGTGGGAGTTGGCACCACTGGATGGGCGCGACAGTATGTGAACTCAAAGTGGTAGTGCAGATCCGGTCTACCCAGCATGACGCCGTCGAACCCGTCGTGGTTCTCGAACCGTCCGATCTCCATGAAGCCAAACCCTTTTCGGTACATACCGACCGAGCGGTCGAGGACGCTGACTGGTCGAGCGATTCGGAGCTGGGTTGGCATGACGGGGATTGGGCGAGCGGTCTACCTATTGATTGAACTGCATCGCGGCGACGCTAGAACCATCTATTAGTGGATGCAAACATCCATTTCAT
This sequence comes from Betaproteobacteria bacterium, assembly GCA_005881595.1. Classification (GTDB taxonomy): domain Bacteria; phylum Pseudomonadota; class Gammaproteobacteria; order Burkholderiales; family SG8-39; genus SCGC-AG-212-J23. The sequence continues at coordinate 1,003 of VBBY01000109.1, forward strand.
GACGCAGGCCGAATTTTCCCTTTCTGCTTACTTTGTTGCCGCAGCCTTTTCTTAATCTGCTGCTTTCGCCTACGGTTGCGAAGATTGCGACTGGTTGATCTGCCCATTGCTCGAACCTCTTTCCGTAATTGCTGCAATTGACCCGATAGATTACTGCCTTGTCTCGCGTAACGGGGATCTACGCCGCAAGCGCGGGGCGGCGTTTCCAGAATTGTGTTGCCTGCTCGAAGGCGTGGGCGAGCTGCAGGACGCCGAAGTCGTCGCGGTAGCGGCCGACGATCTGCAGGCCGACGGGAAGCCCGTCGGGCGTGAAGCCGGCGGGGACCGAGATCGCCGGGTGGCTGGTGATGGTGATGTAGTAGCAGCTCTTCATCCAGTCGAGGTAGTTGTTCATGCGCACGCCGGCGACCTCGCGCGGCCATTCCTCGTCGATCGGGAAGGGCGGAAGCTGGTTTACCGGGCACAGAAGGAACTCGTAGCGCTCGAGGAACCGCCGCATGCGGTGAAACAGGTCGCTACGCAGCGCTTGCGCGCGGGCGATTTTCTCGGGCGCGAGCTTGAGGCCCTCCTCGATGTTCCAGATCACGGTGTCCTTGAGCTGGTCGCGGTGCTGCTTGAGGTGGACGCCGTAGCGCTGCAGGAAGCCGAGCGCGCGCAGGGTTTCGAAGGCTTCGGTGGCGCCGGAGAAATCGGGTTCCGCCTCTTCCAGCGCGCAGCCAAGATCGTTGAACACTTTTTTCTGAGCGGACAGGACGGCGGTGACGCGAGCGTCCATCGGCAGGCCGCCGAGGTCGCGGCTCCAGGCGACGCGGACTTTCTTGAAGTCCCTTTTCAGGCTCTTCGAGAAGATTTCTCCCGGCTCGGCGATCGACACCGGCGCGCGCGGGTCGGGGCCGGCCATGGTAGAGAGAAGAAAGGCGCAGTCGTCCACGGTGCGCGCCATCGGGCCGATCACCGCCAGCGAGTCCCAGGCATTCGGTGAAGGCCACGCTGGTACTCGCCCCGGCGTCGGCCGGAAGCCGACGACGTTGCAGTAGTTGCCGGGATTGCGCAGGCTCGCCGCGAGATCGGAGCCGTCGGCGAAGGGCAGCATGCCGCACGCCACCGCCGCGCCGGCGCCGCCCGAGGAGCCGCCGCAGGTCTTCGACGGATCGTAGGGATTGCGCGTCGCGCCGAACAGCTTGTTGAAGGTCTGGCTGCCGGCGCCGAACTCGGGGGTGTTCGTCTTGCCGATGAGAATCGCGCCCGCCGCCGTGAGGCGCTCGACGATGGCGTGGTCCTCGGTGGGAACGTGGTCTCGGTAGATGAGCGACCCGAAGGTAGTCCGCACGTCTTTGGTTGGGACCAGATCCTTGTAGGCGATGGGCAGCCCGGCAAGGGGCCTGCCGCGGTCAGCGGATTTCGCTTTCTTGAGCGCGAGCTCCGGTGTGAACGTGACGATGGCGTTCACCTTCGGATTGACGCGCTCGATCTGCGCGATGAACGCCTTGACCACCTCGGTCGCCGAGAGCTTGCGCGCGCGGATGAGCCGCGCCAGCTGCCGCGCCGGGGTAAAGCAGATCTCCATCACTTTAGGGACTTTGACCCTTCACATCAGCACGATGTCGAACTGCTCCTGCGTGTAGCTCTGCTCGACCTGCATCGACACCGGCTTGCCGATGAATTCCGACAGCATGGCGAGCGAGGCCGACTCGTCCTCGAGCAGGACGTCGATCACCGCCTGCGAGGCGAGGACGCGGAATTCGCGCGCGTTGAAAGTGCGCGCCTCGCGCACGATCTCGCGCAGGATCTCGTAGCACACCGTGTGCGGGGTCTTCACTTCGCCGCGCCCGCCGCAGGTCGGGCAGGGCTCGCACAGCACGTGCGCGAGCGACTCGCGCGTGCGCTTGCGGGTCATCTCCACCAGGCCGAGCGCGGTGAAGCCGTTCACCGTCATGCGCGTGCGGTCGCGCGCGAGCGCCTTCCTGAACTCCTCGAGCACCGCGGCGCGGTGCTCGTCGCCCTGCATGTCGATGAAGTCGAGGATGATGATGCCGCCGAGGTTGCGCAGCCGCAGCTGGCGCGCGATCGCCTGCGCCGCCTCGAGGTTGGTCTTGAAGATGGTGTCGTCGAAATTGCGGCTGCCGACGTAAGCGCCGGTGTTGACGTCGATGGTGGTGAGCGCCTCAGTCTGGTCGATGATCAGGTAGCCGCCAGACTTCAGCTCGACGCGCCGCGACAGCGCCTTCTCGATCTCGGTCTCGACGTTGTACAGGTCGAAAAGCGGCCGCTCGCCGGTGTAGTGCTCGAGCCTGCCTCGTACTTGCGGCATATACGTGTCGGCGAAGGCGGCGAGCTTCTGGAAGTTCTCCCGCGAATCGACGATGACGCGCGCGGTGGCCGCGCTCACCATGTCGCGCAGCACGCGCTGCGCGAGCGACAGGTCCTGGTACAGCAGCTGCGGCGGCGCCGCGCCGAGGGAGCGCTCCTGGATGACGCGCCAGAGGTTGCGCAGGTAATCGATGTCCGCGCGCAGCTCGTCCTCCGAGGCGCTCTCGGCCCGCGTGCGCACGATGAAGCCGCCTTTCTCGTCGGCCGGCAGCAGCTCCTTCAGCCGGTCGCGCAGCGCCGCGCGCCCGCTCTCGTCCTCGATTTTCTGCGAGATGCCGATGTGCGGGTCGTGCGGCAGGTAGACCAGCATGCGCCCGGCGATCGAGATCTGCGTCGAGAGCCGCGCGCCCTTCGAGCCGATCGGGTCCTTCAGCACCTGCACCAGGACCGGCTCGCCGTCGGCGAGAATTTTCTCGATCGGCTTGGTCGGCTCGCCGTTCGCCAGAATTTTCTCGATCGGCTTGGTCGGCTCGCCGTTCGCCTTGCGGTGCTCCCAGATGTCGGCGACGTGGAGGAACGCCGCGCGCTCCAGGCCGATCTCTACGAACGCCGACTGCATGCCGGGCAGCACGCGCGCCACGCGCCCCATGCAGATGTTGCCGACCAGCCCGCGGCTCGCGGTGCGCTCGATGAGGAGCTCCTGCACAACGCCAGCCCCGGTGATCGCGACGCGCGTCTCGCGCGGCGTGACGTTAATGAGAATATCTTCCTGCACGAGAAGTGTGCAGCCGCTCGATCAGCTGCCCGGTCTCGTAAAGCGGCAGGCCCATCACGCCGGAATAGCTGCCGCTCAGGTGCATGACGAACAGCGCGGCCCGTCCCTGGATCGCATAGGCGCCGGCCTTGTCGTCGCCCTCGCCGCTGGCGACGTATTGCTGGATCTCCTGCTCGGTGAGCGGCTTGAAGCGCACGTCCGAGACCGACAGCGAGCTTTCCAGCCAGTCGGCCTGCTTCAGCGCGACGGCGCTCAGCACCTGGTGCGTCTGGCCGGAAAGCGCGGCGAGGATCGCGGCGGCCTGCTGGCGGTCGGCGGGCTTGCCCAGGATGCTCGTCCCCAGCGCCACCGTGGTGTCGGCGGCCAGCACCGGCGCCTGCGGCAGGTTCCGCTGCATCATGCGCTGCCATCCGGACTCGGCCTTGGCGCGCGCCACGCGCTCCACGTAGGCGCCGGGCGATTCGCCGGCGAGCGGGGTCTCGTCCACGTCGGGGCCTTCGCCGGGGCGCGTGCGGAACAGCAGCAGGTGATAGCGCACCCCGATCTGGCTGAGCAGGTCGCGCCGCCGCGGGCTGCGCGACGCCAGGTAGATTCCACGTTCCAGCGAGCCGGTCATTTCGCCCGAGTGTAGCAGCTAGCTTCTGTGATACGGGTGGCCGGTGAGCAGGGTCGCGGCCCGATAGAGCTGCTCCATCAGCACCACCTGCGCGAGGGCATGCGGCAGCGTGAGCGACGACACGCGCAGCAGCAGGGCGGACTGCTTTTTTATGCCTTCGTCCAGCCCGTCGGGGCCGCCGATCACGAACGCCGTTTCGATGCTCAGCAGGGTCGAGAACTGCGCCGTGGTGAAGTCCTTGCCGCGCTCATCGAGCGCGACGAGGCGGGCGCCCTTGGGCAGCGCCGCCTGCAGGCGCTTGTCGTTCCTGACGGCGATGCGCGCGACCTCGTAGCCGCGGGGCATGCGCTGCGCATAGTCGGCGCAGGCGGCTTCTGCCCAGTCAGGCAGCCGCGCGCTTACGGCGAGAACGTGCAGCCTTGCCATGGCGTTTGGGGTTTTTGAGCTGGAACCGTACCGTCTTCCCGCCCCAGACTTCCTCCAGATTGTAGAAATCGCGCACCGTCGGATGCATGATGTGCACCACCACGTCGCCGAGGTCGACCAGCACCCACTCGCCGCTCGCTTCGCCCTCGACGCCGTAGACGCGCACGCCGTTCTCTCGGACTTTCTCCTGCACGCGGTCGGCGAGCGCCTTGACCTGGCGCGTCGAGTCGCCGCTGGCGATCACCACGCGCTCGAACATCGACGGCATGCGCGCGGTGTTGAAGACGACGATGTCGCGCCCCTTGATGTCCTCCAGCGCCTCGAGCACCACGCGCTGCTTCTTGCGCAGGTCCATCTACCGGTAGAGCCTGCGGCGGGCGATGTAGCCCGCCACCGCGGGCGGCACCAGGCCGGACAGGTCTTCGCCGCGCGCGGCGCGCGCGCGGATGTCGCTCGCGGAGACCGGCATGGCGGGAAACGGAATGACTCGCGCCGCCTGGTCCTCGATCTTGAACCCCGGGCGCGAGAACACCACGATCCGCGCTCGCCGGGCGACCTCCTGCGGCTCGTGCCAGGTATCGAGCTTCGCGTACTGATCGGCGCCGAGCAGCAGGTAGAGGGCGGTATCGGGCTCGAGGCCGGCGCTCAGCTCGCGCAGCGTGTCGGCCGTATAGCCGGAAGCACCGAGAGCCAGCTCGCGCGCGTCGATCTCGTAGAGCGGCTCGCCCTCGATCGCGAGCCGCAGCATCGCGACGCGGTCCTCGCCGGGCGCGACCGGCGCGTTGCGGTAGCGCGGCGCCCCGGTGGGCATCCACAGCAGCTTGTCGAGATCGAGCTCGCGCATTGCGGCGCGCGCCATCGCGAGGTGCGCGTTGTGAACCGGATCGAAAGTGCCGCCGAGGATGCCTACTTTCAGGTGCGGACCTCGCCGTGGCCCAGCACGACGAACTTCTGGCTCGTGAGGCCTTCCAGGCCCACCGGGCCGCGGGCGTGCAGCTTGTCGGTCGAGATGCCGACCTCGGCGCCCAGGCCGTACTCGTAGCCGTCGGCGAAGCGCGTCGAGGCGTTCCACATCACCGAGCTGGAGTCGACTTCGCGCAGGAAGCGCTCGGCACGCGCGCGGTCCCCGGCGACGATGGCGTCGGTATGCTGCGAGCCGTACTTGGCGATGTGCTCGATCGCCTCGTCGAGGCCCTTCACGACGCGGATCGACACGATCGGCGCCAGCCACTCGGTGTAGTAGTCCTTCTCGGTTGCCGCTTTTGCCTCTGGAATCAATTTTTGGGTCTGCGCATCGCCACGCATCTCGACGTTCTTCCCCTTGAAGATGGTTCCAATTCTCGGCAGCACCTTGGGCGCGATTGATTCGGCGACCAGCAGCGTCTCCATCGTGTTGCAGGTGCCGTAGCGCTGCGTCTTCGCGTTGTCGGCGATCCTGACCGCCATTTCCGGATCGGCGCTGTCGTCGAGGTAGACGTGGCACACGCCGTCGAGGTGCTTGATCATCGGGATGCGAGATTCGCGCGCGAGCCGCTCGATCAGCTCCTTGCCGCCGCGCGGCACGATGAGGTCGACATACTCGGTCAGCGTGATCAGCTCCCCCACCGCGGCGCGGTCGGCGGTATCGACGAGCTGCACGGCCGCCTCGGGCAGCCCGGCGCTTCTCAGCCCGGCGCGCACGCAGGCCGCAATGGCGCGGTTCGACTCGAGCGCCTCGGAGCCGCCGCGCAGGATGCAGGCGTTGCCAGACTTCACGCACAGCGCCGCGGCGTCGGCGGTCACGTTGGGGCGGGACTCGTAGATGATGCCGATGACGCCGATCGGCACGCGCATCCTCGCCACCTCGATGCCGGTCGGGCGCTTGACGCGCCCGGAGATCTGCCCGACGGGGTCGGCGAGCTGCGCCACCTGCTCGACGCCGTGGGCCATCTGCTCGATGAGCTTAGGGGTCAGCGTCAGCCGGTCGATGAACGCGGCGTCGGCGCCGTCCTTGCCTGCCTGGGCGACGTCGGCGCTGTTGGCGGCAAGAATTTTCTTCGCGCCGGACCTGATGTCCTTCGCCATGGCGGCGAGGGCGCGATTCTTCTCCTCGGCGCCGGCGCGGGCCAGCGCGCGCGCGGCAGCGCGCGCCGCGCGGCCCAGCTCGCGGATCGGCTGCCGAACATCAAGCTTTTGATCCATGGGCCAATTTTAGCCCAAGCGCGATGAACTCCTCCCACGGCGCGCCGCTGCCGACGCCCTTGATGGCGCGGTCGATCGCCGCGGCCTGCGCAATGGCGCTTGCGAGGAGCGGCACCGGATAGCGCCGCGCCGCGGCCTGCACCGCGCGCTGCAGTGGCTTGTTGAAGAGCCGATGCTGGACGAAGAGCGGATCCGCGCGCTCGCCGCGAGCCAGGCCGTGCAGCACGAACAGCACGCTGCTCAGCACGAACAGCACGAAGGTCGGCTGCTCGCCTTCGGCGCGCAAGCCTTCGATCACCCTCACGTAGCGCGCGAGGCCGTCCGCGAGCAGGGCTTCCGCGGCGACATAAGGATCGTAGCGTGCGACGCTCGCCACCGCCTCGTTTACCGTCTGAAGGCTCAGCTCGCCTTCGGGCGCGAGAAGCGCGAGCTTCTGCACCTCCTGGTGCGCGGCGAGCAGGTTGCCCTCGACGCGGTCGGCGAGGAACTCGAGCACTTCGCGCGGGGCGCTCTGGCGCGAGCGCGCGAGCCGCTCGGCGATCCAGGCCGGCAGGCGGGGCCGATCGACGGGGTAAACATCGATGATTACCCCGGCTTCGGCGAGGGCGCGGAACCAGGCCGAGTTCTGCGTGCTGCGGTCGAGCCGCGGCACCGAGACGAGGAGCATGATGTCGGCGCTCGGCCGCCCGCAATAAGCGGCGATCGCCACGGCGCCTTGCAAGCCCGGCTTCCCGGCGGCGAGGCGCAGCTCGAGCAGCTTCTTTTCGGCGAACAGCGACAGGCTCGCCGCGGCATGCGTGAACTCGCTCCAGTCGAAGCCGCGCCCCGGCTCGAACACCGCGCGCTCGGAGAAGCCCTGCCTGCGCGCCGCCGCGCGCACGGCGTCGGCCGCCTCCAGGGCGAGCAGCGGCTCGTCGCCGTGGACGGCGTAAACCGGGGCCAGCGACTTCGCGAGATGGCCGTGCAGCTGCTCGGCGCGCAGTTGCATCTATGGGACGCGAGGCAGCGGCTTCTGCGCCGCGCCGAGGCGCCGCATGATCTGCTGCACCATGTCGGACTGCATGTCGCGGAACAGCAGCTGCTCCTCGGCTTCCTTCGCCAGCACCTCGGCGTCGTTGAAGCTCACGTCGCGCGTCAGCTCGACGGTGCTCTGCGCCACATAGTCGGCGCCCTTGCCGTCGTGCAGGCGAAAGCCGACGCGGTAGCGCAGCTTGAACTCGCGCACGCGGCCGGTCCCGGTCAGCGAAAGGATCTCCTTCTGGCGGGTTTCCTCGGTGAACTGCAGCACCGCGTCCGCCTGCTTGGGGTCATCGACGACCTTGGCATTGGTCCCGGCCTGGATATTGCGCTTGAGGTCGAGCGCGATGCCGCCGGTGGCGGCCGGCACGTAAACCGTGCTGAACGGCACCTCAGCCGTGCCGCGCAGCCGGAAGCCGCAGCCCGCGAGCGCCAGGCAAAGGACGCTGACCAGGATCCTCATCAGACGACGACGTTGATGAGACGGCCAGGAACGATGACGACGCGCTTGATGATCTTGTCGCCGATCTGCTTCTTCACGAATTCGAGCGACTTTACGATGGCTTCCAGCGCACGTTGGTCGGCAGACTTCGGCACGCGGACAGTGCCGCGTTTAACGCCGTTCACCTGCACGACCAGCTCGACCTCGTCCTGCTCGAGCGCGGCGGGATCGGGCTGCGGCCACGGCGCGCGCATCACGTCCTCGCCGAAGCCCAGCTCGCGCCACAGGTGATGGGCGATGTGCGGGGTGATGGGCGAGAGCAGCCGGATGAGGATCGACATGCCCTCCTCGTCGGCCGCGCTGTCTTCCTCGGGCAGGCGCTCCAGCGCGTTGAGGATCTTCATGCACGCCGAGGCCACGGTGTTGAACTGGAATTTCTGCAGGTCGTAGTTCGCCTGCTTCAGCACCGAGTGGATCTCGAAGCGGGCGTCCTTGCCGGGCTTGCCGGCCATGCCCTTGCGCCGGGAAAACCGCGCCGCGTAGACCCACAGCCGGCGCAGGAAGCGGTACGAGCCCTCGACGCCCTCGTCGCTCCACTCCAGCGTGTTGGTCGGCGGCGAGGCGAAGATGACGAAGAAGCGCGCGGTGTCGGCGCCGTACTTGTCGATCAGGTCCTGCGGGTCGACGCCGTTGTTCTTCGACTTCGACATCGTGCCGATGCCGTCGTAGACGACCTCGGTGCCGTCTTTGGTCCTTGCGGAAAGGATTTTCCCCTTTGGGTCGCGCGTAACCTCGACTTCGTACGGGTTCACCCACTCGCGGCGCCCCGGCATGTCGATGTAGTACGACTCGGCGAGCACCATGCCCTGCGTGAGCAGGTTGGTGAACGGCTCGGAGAGCTCGAGCAGTCCTTCGTCGCGCATCAGGCGCGTGAAGAAGCGCGAGTACAGCAGGTGCAGGATGGCGTGCTCGATGCCGCCGATGTACTGGTCGACCGGCAGCCAGTACCTGGCGCGCTCATCGAGCATCGCCCGGTCCTGGTCCGGGCAGGCGAAGCGCGCGTAGTACCACGAGGAGTCGACGAAGGTGTCCATCGTGTCGGTCTCGCGCTTGGCGGGCCTGCCGCAGGACGGGCACGCCGTCTGGTAGAACTCGGGCATCCGGGCGAGCGGGTTACCGGTGCCGTCGGGCACCAGGTGCTCGGGCAGTTTCACCGGCAGCTGCTCGTCGGGCACCGGCACGTCGCCGCAGGCGGCGCAGTGCACGATCGGGATCGGGCAGCCCCAGTAGCGCTGGCGCGAGATGCCCCAGTCGTGCAGCCGCCATTGCACCTGCTTTTCTCCCAGGCGCTTTTTTTTCAGGTCGGACGCGATAGCCTCCACCGCGGCCCGGTAGTCCAGGCCATCGTATTTCCCGGAATTGATGCAAACCCCGTAGGCCGCGTACTCCGCCCTCCAGGGCGGCGGCACCGCGTCGCCGAGCGGGTGACGGATCACCGGCTTCACTGGCAGGCCGTACTTGCGCGCGAACTCGTAATCGCGCTCATCGTGCGCCGGCACCGCCATCACCGCGCCTTCGCCGTACCCCATCAGGACGTAGTTGGCCACCCACGCGGAGAGTTTTTCATTGGTTATTGGATGAGAAACAAAAACGCCGGTGGGCATGCCCTTCTTGTCGATCTGCGCGAGGTCGGCTTCCATGGCGGGGCCGCGCTTGCATTCTTCGACGAACGCAGCAAGCTCCTTGTTGTTTCGGGCTGCCCAGGTCGCGATCGGGTGCTCAGCCGCCACCGCGACAAAGGTCGCTCCCATCAGCGTGTCGGCGCGCGTGGTGAAGACCCAGAGCACGCGCTTTTGACTCTCTATTTCATATTCAAAGCCAACCTTGACCCCTTCCGAGCGGCCGATCCAGTTCTTCTGCATCAGCTTGACCTGCTCGGGCCAGCCCGGCAGAGCGTCGAGCGCGCCGAGCAGCTCCTCGGCGTACGCCGTGATGCGCAGGAAGTACATCGGGATCTCGCGCTTCTCCACCAGCGCGCCGGTGCGCCAGCCGCGGCCCTCGATCACCTGCTCGTTGGCGAGCACCGTCTGGTCCACCGGGTCCCAGTTGACGACGCCGGTCTTCTTGTAGGCGACGCCTTTGCGGAACAGCCGCGTGAAGAACCACTGGTTCCAGTGGTAGTAATCGGGCCGGCAGGTGGCCAGCTCGCGCTGCCAGTCGAGCGCGAAGCCGAGGCTCTTCAGCTGGGCCTTCATGTAAGCGATGTTGTCGTAGGTCCACTTCGCCGGTGGCACGCGATTCGCCATCGCCGCGTTCTCGGCGGGAAGCCCGAACGCGTCCCAGCCCATCGGCTGCAGCACGTTGTAGCCGCGCATCCGGTGGTAGCGGGTGAGAACGTCGCCGATGGTATAGTTCCTCACGTGCCCCATGTGCAGCTTCCCCGAGGGGTAGGGGAACATCGACAGGCAATAAAACTTCGGCCGGGCGGGGTCTTCCCTGGCGCGGAACGAGCGCTCCTCCTCCCAGTACTGCTGGGCCGCGCGCTCTACTGCCTCGGGCTCGTACGTATCTTGCATGGGACTCTTGCCGCGAAGCCGCCGATTATAAGGCGCGGCGCCCAGCGCATCGGCGCGGGCTCGAGGGCGAGGCGGCTTATATAATTGCAGCGCTTTGTCGCTGCACCTCGAACACCTCAATCCGGAACAGCTCGCCGCCGTCACGCTGCCCGATGAGCACGCGCTGATCCTCGCCGGCGCCGGCAGCGGAAAAACCCGCGTCCTCACCACGCGCATCGCCTGGCTGGTGAAAAGCGGCCGCGTGACGCCGGGCGGCATCCTCGCGGTGACTTTCACCAACAAGGCGGCGCGCGAGATGCTGACGCGGGTGAGCGCGATGCTGCCCGTGAATACGCGCGGCATGTGGATCGGCACCTTCCACGGCCTGTGCAACCGGATGCTGCGCGCGCACCACCGCGACGCCGGGCTGCCGCAGGCGTTCCACGCCGTCTGGTAGAACTCGGGCATCCGGGCGAGCGGGTTACCGGTGCCGTCGGGCACCAGGTGCTCGGGCAGTTTCACCGGCAGCTGCTCGTCGGGCACCGGCACGTCGCCGCAGGCGGCGCAGTGCACGATCGGGATCGGGCAGCCCCAGTAGCGCTGGCGCGAGATGCCCCAGTCGTGCAGCCGCCATTGCACCTGCTTTTCTCCCAGGCGCTTTTTTTTCAGGTCGGACGCGATAGCCTCCACCGCGGCCCGGTAGTCCAGGCCATCGTATTTCCCGGAATTGATGCAAACCCCGTAGGCCGCGTACTCCGCCCTCCAGGGCGGCGGCACCGCGTCGCCGAGCGGGTGACGGATCACCGGCTTCACTGGCAGGCCGTACTTGCGCGCGAACTCGTAATCGCGCTCATCGTGCGCCGGCACCGCCATCACCGCGCCTTCGCCGTACCCCATCAGGACGTAGTTGGCCACCCACGCGGAGAGTTTTTCATTGGTTATTGGATGAGAAACAAAAACGCCGGTGGGCATGCCCTTCTTGTCGATCTGCGCGAGGTCGGCTTCCATGGCGGGGCCGCGCTTGCATTCTTCGACGAACGCAGCAAGCTCCTTGTTGTTTCGGGCTGCCCAGGTCGCGATCGGGTGCTCAGCCGCCACCGCGACAAAGGTCGCTCCCATCAGCGTGTCGGCGCGCGTGGTGAAGACCCAGAGCACGCGCTTTTGACTCTCTATTTCATATTCAAAGCCAACCTTGACCCCTTCCGAGCGGCCGATCCAGTTCTTCTGCATCAGCTTGACCTGCTCGGGCCAGCCCGGCAGAGCGTCGAGCGCGCCGAGCAGCTCCTCGGCGTACGCCGTGATGCGCAGGAAGTACATCGGGATCTCGCGCTTCTCCACCAGCGCGCCGGTGCGCCAGCCGCGGCCCTCGATCACCTGCTCGTTGGCGAGCACCGTCTGGTCCACCGGGTCCCAGTTGACGACGCCGGTCTTCTTGTAGGCGACGCCTTTGCGGAACAGCCGCGTGAAGAACCACTGGTTCCAGTGGTAGTAATCGGGCCGGCAGGTGGCCAGCTCGCGCTGCCAGTCGAGCGCGAAGCCGAGGCTCTTCAGCTGGGCCTTCATGTAAGCGATGTTGTCGTAGGTCCACTTCGCCGGTGGCACGCGATTCGCCATCGCCGCGTTCTCGGCGGGAAGCCCGAACGCGTCCCAGCCCATCGGCTGCAGCACGTTGTAGCCGCGCATCCGGTGGTAGCGGGTGAGAACGTCGCCGATGGTATAGTTCCTCACGTGCCCCATGTGCAGCTTCCCCGAGGGGTAGGGGAACATCGACAGGCAATAAAACTTCGGCCGGGCGGGGTCTTCCCTGGCGCGGAACGAGCGCTCCTCCTCCCAGTACTGCTGGGCCGCGCGCTCTACTGCCTCGGGCTCGTACGTATCTTGCATGGGACTCTTGCCGCGAAGCCGCCGATTATAAGGCGCGGCGCCCAGCGCATCGGCGCGGGCTCGAGGGCGAGGCGGCTTATATAATTGCAGCGCTTTGTCGCTGCACCTCGAACACCTCAATCCGGAACAGCTCGCCGCCGTCACGCTGCCCGATGAGCACGCGCTGATCCTCGCCGGCGCCGGCAGCGGAAAAACCCGCGTCCTCACCACGCGCATCGCCTGGCTGGTGAAAAGCGGCCGCGTGACGCCGGGCGGCATCCTCGCGGTGACTTTCACCAACAAGGCGGCGCGCGAGATGCTGACGCGGGTGAGCGCGATGCTGCCCGTGAATACGCGCGGCATGTGGATCGGCACCTTCCACGGCCTGTGCAACCGGATGCTGCGCGCGCACCACCGCGACGCCGGGCTGCCGCAGGCGTTCCAGATCCTCGATTCGCAGGACCAGCTCGCGGCGGTGAAGCGCCTGCTGAAGGCGCTGGGCGTCGACGAAGACCGCTTCCCGCCGCGCGACGTGCAGTATTTCATCAACGCCCAGAAGGAGGAGGGCGTGCGCGCGCGCGACGTCGCCCTGACCGACGAGAGCTCGCGCCGCTTCGTCGAGCTCTACGCCGCCTACGACGAGCAATGCCAGCGCGAGGGCGTGGTGGATTTCCCCGAATTGCTTCTCAGGAGCTACGAGCTTCTCGCGCGCAACGAGATTCTTCGTGAGCACTACGCGCAGCGCTTTCGCCACGTCCTGGTGGACGAGTTCCAGGATACCAACCGGTTGCAGTACCGCTGGCTGAAGCTGTTCGCCTCCGCGCAGGCGAAGTTCTTTTGCGTGGGCGATGACGACCAGAGCATCTACACCTTCCGCGGCGCGAACGTCGGCAACATGGCCGACTTCGAGCGCGACTTCAAGGTGGCGAAGGTGGTGCGCCTGGAGCAGAACTACCGCTCGCACGGCAACATCCTCGACGCGGCCAACGCGCTCATCTCGAACAACCGCAACCGGCTCGGGAAGAACCTGTGGACCGCCGCCGGGCGCGGCGAGCCGATCCGCGTCTTCGAGGGCGGGTCGGACGCCGACGAAGGGCGCTGGATCGTCGAGGAGGTGCAGTCGCTCGCGCGCGAAGGCACGCGGCTCTCGCACATGGCCGTGCTCTACCGCTCGAACGCGCAGTCGCGCGTTCTCGAGCATGCGCTGTTCTCCCAGGGGGTACCTTACCGCGTGTACGGCGGCCTGCGCTTTTTCGAGCGCGCGGAAATCAAGCATGCGCTCGCCTACCTGCGGCTGGTCGCCGCCCCCGACGACGACAACGCGTTGCTGCGCGTCGTAAATTTCCCGCCGCGCGGCATCGGCGCGCGCACCATCGAGCAGCTGCAGGATGCGGCAAAGCAAAAGGGCATCTCGCTGTTTCAGGCAATCGATGGCAAGGCGGCGGCGTTCAAGAGGCTGATCGAAGAGCTGCGAAAGGAGACCCAGAACCTGCCGCTGCCCGAAGTGGTTGAAGCCGTGGTGGCGCGCAGCGGCCTCGCCGAGCACTACAAGAACGAGCGCGAAGGCGCCGACCGGATCGAGAACCTCGCGGAGCTGGTGAACGCAGCGGCCGCGTTCACCGACGAGGCGCGCGCCGCCGAGTCGGGCGAGGTGGTCGATCCGCTGACCGCGTTCCTGACACACGCGGCGCTCGAGGCCGGCGAGCACCAGGCCGGCGAGGGGCAGGACGCGCTGCAGCTGATGACGGTGCACTCGGCGAAGGGCCTGGAGTTCGACGTGGTGTTCCTCTCGGGGCTGGAGGAGGGCCTGTTTCCGCACGAGCAGAGCGTCGCCGAGCGCGACGGCCTGGAAGAGGAGCGGCGCCTCGCCTACGTCGCGATCACGCGCGCGCGCCATCGCCTGTACCTGTCGCACGCGCAGACCCGCCTGCTGCACGGCCAGACGCGCTACAACATCCCTTCGCGCTTCCTAGAGGAGATCCCCGAGGGGCTCATGAAGTGGCTCACACCTCGCTTTTCCAAACGGAAGGAATTCGTCTGGGGAGCGGCAAAAAAGGAGCAATCCGTGTTCAAGAAAGCTCGCGACACCGGTGGCTTTCGCATCGGCCAGAACGTAGTGCATCCGAAATTCGGCTCCGGCATCATCGTCGATGCCGAAGGCCAGGGCAGCGAGGCCCGCGTGCAGGTGAACTTCGGCAACCTGGGCGTGAAGTGGCTCGCCCTGAGCGTCGCCAAGCTGCAGGCTGCCTAGCTTCGCGCTTGCAATGAGGCGGTAACACTGGCCCGGTATCTTCCGCGGACATGAACCGGGGAAAACTTGCATTCACCGTGGTTTATCACAGGGCCAAGCACGGCTACGTCGTTTTCATCGAGGAACTGCCGGGGGCGCTGGTGTTCGACGAGGAGCGGCGCAGCACCGGCGAGATGCTCGCCGGCAAGGACGTGGTGCGCCAGTCGTTCTTCATTCCGATGCCCGAGTGCAGGTGAACTTCGGCAACCTGGGCGTGAAGCGGCTCGCCCTGAGCGTCGCCAAGCTGCAGGCTGCCTAGCTTCGCGCTTGCAATGAGGCGGTAACACTGGCCCGGTATCTTCCGTGGACATGAACCGGGGAAAACTTGCATTCACGGCGGTGTATCTCAAGGGCAAGCACGGCTACGTCGGCTTCATCGAGGAGATGCCGGGCGTCAACTCGTATGGCCGTACCATCGAGGAAGCGCGCCGGCTCCTGCAGGAGGTCGCGGCGCTGTTCTTCTACGCGGAGTGGCGCAGCGCTCACGAGATGCTCGCCGGCAAGGACGTGGTGCGCGAGTCATTCTTCATTCCGATTCCCTGCGCTTAGCGCGGCTCCAATCCGTAGGGCTTCGTGCCTCTTGACTTTTGCCTTTTAATTCCATTATTCTAGAAACATGGAAATGATTCAGGCGATCGATGCGCTGTCCGCCCTGGCCCACGAAACTCGGCTGAAGGTCTTCCGGCTTCTCGTTGAGGCAGGCCCTGAGGGCCTGTCCGCCGGGCTGATTGGCCAGGAGCTCGACCTGCCGCCCGCGACGCTTTCCTTCCACCTGGCACATCTGGCGCGTGCGGGACTGGCGCGCAGCAGGCAGGACGGCCGCTTTGTGATCTACAGCGCCGACTTCGACAACATGAATGATCACGTTGGCTATCTCACGGACAACTGCTGCGGCGGGCAATCCTGCGCGCCGGCTTCCATGAAACCTGTCTCGATGAAAGGAACACGCCATGAAACGCTTCCACGTACACGTCGCCGTGCATGACCTTGATCAGAGCGTGCGGTTCTATTCGACGCTCTTCGGGACCGCTCCGGCGGTGAAGAAAGACGACTACGCGAAATGGATGCTGGACGATCCACGCGTTAACTTCGCGATTTCCGCCCGTGCGGGAAAAACCGGGATCGATCATCTCGGCATGCAAACCGAGACCTCGGCAGAGCTCGAGGAGGTTGGCTTGCGCCTCGCCCAGGCCGATGTCTCCCTGCTGCCGCAAAAAGGCGCATCGTGCTGCTATGCGAAGAGCGACAAGTACTGGACCATCGACCCACAGGGCATCGCTTGGGAGTCGTTTCACACACTGGACTCTATGCCGCTCTATGGCAGCGATAGCCGTTCGAAGGCTGCAGAGCCCCAAACCGCTTGCTGCGCCCCGACGCAGGCGTGACCCTGTGCGCTCGCAATTGATGAACGTGCTTTTTCTTTGCACCGGCAACTCGGCGCGGTCGATCCTGGCCGAAGCCTATTTGAATTCGGCAGGCCGCGGGCGTTTCGCCGCCTACAGTGCGGGTAGTCACCCGGCGGGCAAGGTGAACCCCTTCGCGATGGAATTGCTGAAAAAGAATCGCATTGACACAAGCGGGCTGCGCTCCAAAGGCTGGGACGAGTTTGCGGTCGCCGGCGCGCCGGAGTTCGACTTCATCTTCACGGTTTGCGACAACGCGGCCGGCGAAACCTGTCCGCTCTGGCCAGGGCGCCCTATCACTGCCCATTGGGGTGTAAAGGATCCGGCGGCCGTTGGGGGCGCGTACGAGGAAAAGCGCAAGGCTTTCACGCGCGCCTTTTCCGAGCTGAGCACGCGCATCAACCTGTTCCTCAACCTGCCGCATGAAAAGCTCGATCGTCAATCGCTCAAGCGCAAGCTCGATCAAATCGGAAAAACCGGACGGGAAGCATCCGTCGCGTGAGCCTGGCCAGGCGGGCGATGGCTGAGGGGCTCGGCACAGCGCTGCTCCTCGCGGCGGTCGTGGGATCGGGGATCATGGGCGAACGGCTTTCACAAGGCAACGACGCCCTCACGCTCCTCGCCAATTCGCTTGCTACGGGCTTTGCCCTCTCGGCGCTCATCGTTGCGTTTGGCCCGCGGTCCGGTGCGCACTGGTGGAGCGAGGTCGTGGCGAGCTTCGGACTCGTGCTGATTGTTCTGTCTTGCGACCGCCCCCGCCCTTGGGCAGCACCGCTGGCCGTGGCCGCCTATATCACTGCGGCTTACTGGTTTACAGCATCGACGTCATTCGCCAATCCCGCCGTAACGCTTGCGCGAGGATTCACAAATACGTTTACAGGCATCGATCTGATGCACACCGGGCCCTTCATTGCTGCGCAATTGGTAGGGGCAGCCTTGGCGCTGCTTGCAGACCGCCTACGCTAGTTTTCCTGCCGCGATTGCAGCGGCTCGACCGGCATCATGCGCTGCGGAGGAAAGCGCACCGTGAAGCGGCTGCCGGCACCGAGCTTGCTGTCGACCTCGAGCGTCGCCTGGTGGCGCGCGACGGCGTGCTTGACGATGGCCAGGCCAAGGCCGGTGCCGCCGGTTTCGCGCGAGCGGCTGCGGTCGACGCGGTAGAAGCGCTCGGTCAGCCGCGGAATGTGCTCGGGAGCGATGCCCATGCCAGTGTCTTCGACGGTGAACGACACCCCGTCGGGCCCCTCGCTCCACACTATGCTGACCCTGCCGCCCGGCGGCGTGTAGCGGATGGCATTGCTGACCAGGTTGCCGAATGCGCTTGAGAGCTCTTCTTCCGAGCCGAGCAGGTCGACGCTGGCGCTGCCCTGCAGCGAAATCGCATGGCGCCCCGCTGAAAGAGAACTCGCATCCGCACGCAGCCGCTCGAGCAGCGGCGCCATGCGCACGCGATCCGCGGGTGGAGGCGGCGCGGACTCCAGAACCGAGAGGGTCAGCAGATCCTCGATGATTCGATGCATGCGCGATGCCTGCTCGCGCATCATGCCGAGGTAGTCGCGCACGCGCGACGGATCGAGCTTCAGCTCACGCACCGTCTCGAGAAAGCCCACCAGCACGGTCAGCGGCGTACGAAGCTCGTGCGACACATTGGCGACGAAATCGCGTCGCATCGTCTCGACTCGCTCCGCCTGGGTGACATCGCGGCACAGCAGGAGCTTCTGCGACTCGCCGTACGGGATAAGCTGCAGCGCCAGGACCACGCCTTGCGCGGCCGTAGCGCGCACTGCGGGCATGCTGTCGTGGTTGGGCGCAGCGAGATAGTCGATGAACGCCGGCTCGCGCACCAGGTTCGCGATGGGCCGCCCGGTGTCGGCCCGCGGGTCGAGATCCAGCATGGCGGCGGCGTTGTCGTTGCACCACTCGATGCGGTTGTCCGCGTCGAGCATCACCACGCCGTCGGGCAGCGCCTGCGCCGCGCGCCGAAAGCGCGCCAGCGCGTCGGCGAGCATTTCCTCGCGCTTCGCCGCCTCGCGCTCGAAGCGGTGCAGCGCCGCTAGTACTTCGTCCCAGCTGCCAGCGCCTTCGGGCACCTTGCCCTGCGCAGGATGGGAAACCCAGCGCCCGAAACGCGCGAGATGCCGCACGTGGTAGACGAGCAGGGCAAGCAACCCGGCAGCGAAGACGCTCAGCCCCGGCGCCGCGCCCGCCGCCGCCCAGGCGATGACCGCGACGGCGGCCAGGCCCGCGAGCGAGACGAGCGTGCTGCGGTAGACCGGGCTCAATCGGCGCGCAGGCCGTATCCCGAGCCGCGCACCGTGTCGATCAGCCGGTGGTGGCCGGAGGGCTCGAGCGCCTTGCGCAGGCGGCGGATGTGCACGTCCACCGTCCGCTCCTCGATGAAGACGTGATCGCCCCACACCTGGTCGAGCAGCTGCGCGCGCGTGTAGATGCGGCCCGGGTGGGTCAAGAGGAAATGCAGCAGCCGGAACTCGGAGGGCGAGAGCGCGAGCCTGCGCTCGCCAGCCGTCACGCGGCGCGTCGCCGGATCGAGGCGCAGTCCCTCCATCTCGACCGCGTCGTCCGACAGCTGCGGCGCGCGGCGCCTCAGCACCGCCTTGATGCGCGCGGCAAGCTCCTTCGGGGAAAACGGCTTGGTGAGGTAATCGTCGGCGCCGGCTTCGAGGCCGGAGATCTTGTCTTGCTCCATGGCGCGCGCTGTGAGCATCAGAATCGGCAGGTCGCGCGTGCGCGCGTCGGCGCGCAGCCGGCGCGCGAGCGACAGGCCAGACTCGCCTGGCAGCATCCAGTCGAGCACCAGCACGTCGGGCAGCGCGGCACGAATGGCGGCCTCCGCTTCCTCGGCGCTCGACGCGCGCAGTACCTCGTGGCCGGAGTGCTCCAGGTTGACGGCGACGAGCTCCTGGATCTGCGGCTCGTCCTCGACGACCAGGACCGTGGCGCTCATGGCTCGATCGTGACCGCCCCGGTGTGCCGCACGTCGGTTCCCTTGACGATATAGATCACGTACTCGGCCATGTTTTTCGCATGGTCGCCGATGCGCTCGATCGCCTTGGCGACCCACACGATCTCGAGCGCGGTGGAAATGGTGCGCGGGTCCTCCATCATGTAGGTGATCAGCTGGCGGAGAATGGCGCCGAACTCCGCGTCGATGCCGGCGTCGGCGCGGATCACCTCGGCGGCGGCGTTGCAGTCCAGGCGCGCGAACGCGTCGAGCGTGCGGCGCAGCATCGAGATCGCGCGCTCGGCGGCGTGGCGCACTTCCACCACCGGGGGCGCCAGCACACTGCCGCGCTCGTGGATGTTCTTCGCCATGCGCGCGATCTTCCGTGCCTCGTCGCCGATGCGCTCGAGGTCGGTGACCGTCTTGATGATCGCGATGATCAGCCGCAGGTCGTTGGCGGCCGGCTGGCGCTTGACGATCACCTGGCTGCAATCGCCGTCGAGCGCGACTTCCATGGCGTTCACGCGGTGGTCGGTGGCGATGACGTCATCGAGCGTGGCGCGGTCGCCCGAGTTGAAGCCATCGAGCGCGCGCCGGATCTGCGACTCGACCAGCCCGCCCATTTCCAGCACGCGCGAGCGGATCGCCTCGAGCTCGGCTTCAAACTGCTTTGAAAGGTGTTCGCTCGCGCCCATTGCGGTTGGCGACATTATGACAGAGGGTAGCGGCGCTGCATGACGGTCTCATGACCGAGCACGGCGCGATGCATGCCGTCACGAAACGGCAACAATCCGGAAATACGCTGCCGCAATGCTAAGACGACTCATCGGCGCGGCGAGCATCGCCGCAGGCCTGATCGGCGCGCCAGCGCTCGCTGCGGACATTACCGGAGCCGGGGCGACGTTCCCGTATCCCATTTACGCCAAGTGGGCGGACGCGTACAAGAAATCCACCGGCATCGGGGTCAACTACCAGTCGATCGGCTCGGGCGGCGGGATCAAGCAGATCACCGCGAAGACTGTGGATTTCGGGGCCTCGGACATGCCGCTCAAGCCCGATGAGCTCGACAGGAGCGGAATGATCCAGTTTCCCACGGTGATTGGCGGCGATGTGCCGGTGGTCAACCTGAGGGAGATCGCGCCGGGGCAGCTCAGGCTGTCGGGCCCGCTGCTCGCCGAAATCTATCTGGGCAAGATCAGGAAGTGGAACCACCCGGCGATCGCCGCGCTGAACCCCGGGGTTGGCCTGCCGGCGACCGATATCAACGTGGTGCACCGTTCCGATGGCTCCGGCACCACCTTCATCTGGACGAACTACCTGTCGAAGATGAGCCCCGAATGGAAGTCCGCAGTGGGCGAGGGCGCCTCGGTGAATTGGCCGGCAGGCGTCGGCGGCAAGGGCAACGAAGGCGTCGCCTCGTACGTGCAACGCATTGAGGGGTCGATCGGCTACGTCGAGTACGCCTATGTGCTCCAGAACAAGATGACTTACGCGCGAGTCAAGAACCGCGAAGGCAGCTTCGTTGCGCCGAGCGCCAAGGCGTTCCAGGCTGCGGCGGCGGGCGCCGACTGGAAGGCGGCGCCGGGCATGTACCTGATTCTTACCGATGCCCCCGGAAAGGACGCCTGGCCGATCGCCGGCGCCACGTTCATCCTGATGCACAAGACTCAGGAAAAGCCCGAGAGCGCGAGGCAGGTGCTCAAGTTCTTCGACTGGGCCTTTACGCAGGGCGACCGCCTCGCGCAGGAGCTAGACTACGTGCCGATGCCAGACCCGGTGGTGCGGCTCATCCAGACCAACTGGAAGTCCCAGCTCAAGGATCCGTCAGGCAACCCTGTTTACTGAGACCCGCAAGCTTGTTCCAGTCCGCATGCGGCCTGCGCGCTGGAAGGACGTGGCGTTCGAGCAGCTCACGCGGCTGTTCGCGCTGCTCGTGCTGGGCATCCTGGCGGCGATCCTCGTCGCCTTGGTGCTCGAAAGCCGGCCGTCGCTGGACAAGTTCGGCCTCGCCTTCCTCTGGCACGCCGAATGGGACCCGGTGCAGGAGCGCTTCGGCGCGCTGGTGCCGATCTACGGCACCCTGGGGACCTCGCTGATCGCGATGCTGATCGGCATCCCGGTGAGCTTCGGCATCGCGCTGTTCCTCACCGAGCTTTCGCCCGCCTGGCTCAAGCGCCCGCTGGGCACCGCGATCGAGCTGCTCGCGGCGATCCCCTCGATCATCTACGGCATGTGGGGGCTGTTCGTGCTGGCGCCCCTGTTCCAGGCGCACGTGCAGCCGGCGCTGATCGAGTCGCTCGGCGCCCTGCCGCTCGCGGGCGCGCTGTTCCAGGGCCCGCCGCTCGGCATCGGCATGCTCACCGCGGGGCTGATACTTTCCATCATGGTGATTCCCTTCATCGCCGCCGTGATGCGCGACGTGTTCGACCTGGTGCCGGCCCTGCTGAAGGAATCGGCCTACGGACTGGGGGCGACGACCTGGGAGGTGATGTGGAAGGTCGTCCTGCCCTACACCAAGGTCGGAGTCATCGGCGGCATCATGCTCGGCCTGGGGCGCGCGCTCGGGGAAACGATGGCGGTCACTTTCGTGATCGGCAATGCGCACCAGCTGTCGAAATCGCTGATGGCACCGGGAAACAGCATTGCCTCGGCGCTGGCCAACGAGTTTACCGAGGCGGTCGGCGATGTGTATTTTTCCGCGCTCATCGAGCTCGGCCTGATCCTGTTTCTCCTCACCACGGTGGTGCTCGCGCTCGCCAAGCTCCTCCTCCTGCGCCTGGCGCGGCGCGAAGGAGCGCGCGCATGAGCGCGGTCGTGAGTCCGATGACGAGCGCCATCAGCCCGGCGAACCCGCTCTACCGCTCGCGCAAGCGCGTCAATGTCTTCATGCTGGGTGTTTCGGGCCTGGCGCTGGTGTTCGGCCTCTGCTGGCTGCTGTGGATCCTCGGCACGCTGTTCTACGAAGGCGGGCACGCGCTCGCGCGCGCGGCGCTGTACTTCGAGATGACGCCGCCGCCCGGGGCCGACGGCGGCCTTGCCAACGCCATCGCGGGCAGCGCCGTGCTCATCGCCGTGGCCACCCTGCTCGGCACTCCGGTCGGCATTCTTACCGGCACCTATCTGGCCGAGTTCGGCAAGCGCGGCTGGATCGCCCCGGCGACGCGGTTCATCAACGACGTGCTGCTGTCGGCGCCCTCGATCGTCATCGGCCTGTTCGTGTACTCGGTCTATGTCGTGCGCGTGAAGCACTTCTCCGGCTGGGCGGGTGCTCTCGCCCTCGCGCTCGTAGTCATCCCGGTGGTGGTGCGCACCAGCGACGACATGCTGAGGCTGGTGCCCAACAGCCTGCGGGAGGCTGCGGCGGCGCTGGGCTGCCCGGCCTGGAAGATGATCCTGTCGGTGACCTACCCGGCCGCGCGCACCGGGATCGTCACCGGCGTCCTCCTCGCGGTCGCGCGCATCAGCGGCGAGACGGCCCCGCTGCTGTTCACCGCGCTCAACAACCAGTTCTGGTCGCTCGACCTGAACCAGCCCACGGCCAACCTGCCGACGGTGATCTTCCAGTTCGCCATGAGCCCGTACAAGGACTGGCACCGGCTCGCGTGGGGAGGCGCCGCGCTGATTACGCTGACCGTGCTGGCGCTCAACATTCTGGCGCGCAGCCTGTTCCGAAGAAAGGATTGACGCGGTGGAAGCCTACGAACCCGTTGCCAGGCCTGTCGTGCAGGTGATTCGCCCTTCGGCGCGGTCGGAGACGCCTCCGGTCGAGGAGCTCAAGCCCAAGATTCGCGTGCGCAACCTCGATTTCTACTATGGCGCCTTCAGGGCGCTGCACGACATCTCCCTGGATATCCCCGAGAAGAAGGTCACCGCGTTCATCGGGCCGTCGGGCTGCGGCAAATCCACGCTGCTGCGGACATTGAACCGCCTGTATTCGCTCTATCCCGACCAGCGCGCCGAGGGCGAGGTGGTCCTCGACGGCGAGAACATCCTCACCACCAAGCAGGACGTGTCGCTCATCCGCGCCAAGGTGGGCATGGTGTTCCAGAAGCCGACGCCGTTTCCGATGTCGATTTTCGACAATATCGCCTTCGGCGTGAGGCTGTTCGAGCGGCTGTCGCGGCGCGAGATGGAGGAGCGCGTCGAATGGGCGCTCACGCGCGCCGCGCTGTGGGCCGAGGTCAGGAGAAAGCTCCACCAGAGCGGAAACAGCCTGTCCGGCGGCCAGCAGCAGCGGCTGTGCATCGCGCGCTGCATCGCGATCAGGCCCGAGGTGCTGCTGCTCGACGAGCCCTGCTCGGCGCTCGACCCGATCTCCACGGCCCGCATCGAGGAGCTGATCCACGAGCTGAAGAGCGAATACACGGTGGTGATCGTCACCCACAACATGCAGCAGGCCGCGCGGGTGTCCGATTACACCGCCTACATGTATCTCGGCGAGCTGATCGAATACGGGCCGACCGACACCGTGTTCATCAAGCCGAAGCGCAAGGAGACCGAGGACTACATCACCGGCCGCTTCGGCTAGGTCTTCTTGCCCTTCAGCCTGGACTGCAGGTCGGCGAACGGCCGGTAGGTCGAAGGGGCCTTCTTCTGCGAAGCGGCCGGGCGGCCGTCGTTGTCCACCTCGCGGGCGTGCTCGTTCTCGTGGCAATAGATGCACAGCAGCTCCCAGTTCGCTCCGTCGGGCGGATTGTGGTCGTGGTTGCCGTCCTTGTGGTGGACGGTCAGCTGGCGCACGCTCTTCGCGTTGAATTCGCGGCCGCAGCGCGCGCAGACCCAGGGAAAGATCTTCAGCGCGCGCTCGCGGTAGTTCATCGCGCCTCGT
>VBBY01000203.1 GCA_005881595.1 Betaproteobacteria bacterium
GCGTGACCGCAGCCTCGGTACTGAGCTCGGTTGGCGTGTAGCCGGCCCGCTGCAGGCGAAAGGCGAGCGCCATCGTGAAGCATCCGGCATGCGCCGCTGCGATCAATTCTTCGGGATTGGTGCCTTTCTCGCTGTCGAAGCGGGTCTTGAAGGAATACGGCGTCTCGGCAAGCACACCGGAATCGGTGGAGAGCCCGCCGCTGCCGTCGCGGCCGGTGCCGCGCCACACCGCCTTCGCCTTGCGAATCATGTCACGCCTCCGTGCGCGCCTGATCGCCGACGGGAAGCTTGCGAATGCGCTTGGCCGTCGCCGCGAAGATCGCATTGGTGAGCGCCGGCATCACGCACGAGGTGCCCGGCTCGCCGATGCCACCGGGCGCTTCCAGGTTCTTGACCAAGTCCACGCGGATCCGCGGCGTCTCGTTGATGCGCAGCACGCGGTAATCGCCGAAGTTGGTCTGCTCGACGCGACCGTCCTTGATCGTGATCTGGCCATGAAGCGCGGCCGACAGGCCGAAAACGATGCCGCTCTCCATCTGCGCGCGAATCGTGTCGGGATTCACCTGGACACCACAATCGACCACGCACCATACGTACGTCGGGTTGACGGTGCCATCCTTGTCGACGCTGACCTGAACCACCTGGGCGATGAAGCTGCCGAAGCCGATGCACAGCGCAATGCCGCGGCCCTGTCCTGCCGGCAAGGGTTTGCCCCAGCCGGACTGCGCCGCCGCGAGCTGCAAGACCGCTTTCGCACGCGTATTCTTGTCCAGCAGGGCGACTCGGTAGGCAAGTGGATCCTGCTTCGCGTTGGCCGCGAGCTCGTCCACGAAGCTCTCGACCGCGAACGTCCCGCGCGTCGCGCCCACGCCACGCCACCACGAAGTCGTTATTCCCGACGGCGGTTCCTGCGCGACCCAGTCGACATGAATATTGCTGATCCCGTACGGCTGATTTGCCGAGGCCTCGACCGCATCGGGATCGACGCCGTCCTTGAGCCATGGAGGGAAGTAGCGCGCGACGATCGAAGAGCCGGTGATGCGGTGCGACCACGCTACCGCCTTGCCTCGCGCGTCGCACCGTGCCGTCGTACTCGAGGCGGCGGCCGAATCCGCCGCCCAGCAGATGATTGTGAATGCGGACCTGCGCCCGCGTCAGGCCGGTGAGCTCCATCACCGCAGCCTGCGTCATGCCCGGGATCTGCGTGCCGACCCAGATATCGCAGCTTTCCTTAGTCATGTGCACGGTGCAGTTCATCGGTTCCATCGCCGCATGCGCAAGAAAGGGCTGCTCGTAGATCGCGTCGACCTTGCGCGCGGCGCCCGCGATGGCCGCGGCGGCGTCGCCGTCGTGACGCGCGACTGCGCCCGGCTTTTCCGAGGCGCGGGCAAGCTGCGCGACGATGTCGGCGGTGGAGAGCTTGGCGTTAGGTCCGGCGTCCCACTGCGGAGCCGCGGCAGCGAGGCCTTGCTTGGCCGCCCACGTGTGGTTCGCTACGATCGCCACCGCGTCGTCGAGGCGGACGACCTGGCTCACGCCGGACACCGCTTTCGCCTTCGCTTCATCGACCGAGACTAGCCTTCCACCTAAGGTCGGCGAAGCCGCGACGACCGCGAACTTCATTCCCGGGAGCCGCGTGTCGATGCCGAACTTCGCGCTGCCGTTGACCTTACCAGTAGTGTCGAGACGCCGGTGTGGCGTTCCGATCAACTTGAAGTCGGCCGGCTCCTTGAGTGCAACCTTCTCGGGCACCGGCAGCTTCGCGGCGGCATCGACCAGCGCGCCGTAGCCGAGCTTGCGGCCGCTGGGTGCGTGCACGACCACGCCATTTTGCGCGCGACAGGTGGAAGGATCGACGTTCCAGCGCTGCGCGGCCGCCGTCACGAGCATGACGCGTGCCGTCGCGCCGGCCTGGCGCAGCGGGACGTAGGTGCCGCGAATGGCGGTCGAACCGCCCGTCAGCTGAGCACCAATGAGTGGATTCGCATAGACCTTGTCATCGGGCGGCGAGTGCTCGATCGCAACCTTGTCGACATCCACCTCGAGCTCTTCGGCGATCAGCATCGGTAGCGAGGTGTAAGTCCCCTGGCCCATCTCGATCATGGGCATCACGAACGTCACTTTGCCCGCGCGATCGATGCGCAAGAAGGCGTTAGGCGCGAACGGGGCATCGGACGCGAGCGTGTCGCGGATCTCGCCGCGCGTGGGCAGACCGAAGCCGAGCAACAGACCGCCGCCGATGGCGCTGGTCGCGGTGAGGAAGTGTCGACGGTTCATCTCACGCCTCCGTTTCCGGGACGCCGGCGGCCTTCTTGATGGCAGCGCGAATACGCGGATAGGTGCCGCAGCGGCAGATGTTGCCGGCCATGGCGCTGTCGATGTCGGCATCGCTCGGCTTGGCGTTTGCGGCGAGCAGCGCGCTCGCCGACATGATCTGCCCCGATTGACAGTACCCGCATTGCGGCACGTTGAGCGCGAGCCAGGCCGCCTGGACTTTCCTGCCGGCCGGCGTGGCGCCGATGGCTTCGATGGTCGTGACGCGCTTGCCGACCGCGGCCGAGACCGGCGTGATGCACGAGCGCGTCGGCTGTCCATCGATCTGGATAGTGCATGCGCCGCAGAGGCCCGCGCCGCAGCCGAACTTCGTGCCGGTCATGTTCAGCACGTCGCGCAGCGCCCACAGCAGCGGGGTGTCTTTGGCGACGTCGATGTCGCCGGGCTTGCCGTTTACGTTGAGCCTGATCATTGCGCTTCTCCTATTGTTGCTGGCGACGTGCGAACGAGAGCGCATAGGCGCTCGTTCGCAGGGCGGGCAAAGGGTCATCGGACAGCTCGATCCCGTCTGTCAGGGCCGTCGGAAAGAACACCAGTGCCTTTTGTGCGGTATCGCTATCGGCGACGACCGAAGTGACGCTGATCGTGCCCATCTCGATTGTCCTGCGATCGTCGGGCCAGACGAGCGATGCATCGTTGGTCGGGTCGCCGGCGTTGGCAAGCTGCACCACCAGGCGGAACCCGACCGGTCCATTCGCGAGGCGCGTCCTGAGCTCTTGGGAGAGGAAATTCGGCGACATGGCCTTCGCCTCGTCATCGCTCAGGTCGCGCCGCGCGGCGACGGGAAGGAACTGGTAACGCCCGGCCTGTTTCACGCCATCCTTGTTCACGAAGACGAAAGCGTTGTTGGAAAAGTACGCCGCGGTGCCGAAGCTCGCAGGGATCACGGCGGTGCCCTGCACGAACTTCAGCGCGCGCGGATGTGCGCCGAGGAACGTTTCGATCGGCCACGGATGCGGCCGGCTTGGATCGGTCGCCGCGGCCGCCTTCACCAGCGCGAGAAACTCTTCACCCGTGCCGACGGCGAAGCCGTTGTGCGCCTGCCCTTCGATGTCGGTCAGTCCGCCGCCGGGCAGTGTGAATCGAACCGCCATGCCGCGCGGACCGGCGTTATGCGAGTTGTCCGGGACGAAGGGGTCGGCTGAGCCGTCCGAAAACCGGACCGTCACCGGAACGGAGCCAGCCCGGAAATGCGCGGCCCTGGAGAGAGTCGCCGCGCTCGCCGATGGCACGAACGTTCCCTCGCACACGATTCCCTTCGCATGCGCCACCCGGTAGCCCGGCTTCGCTCCGGGGTCCTGCGCCATCGCCTCGAAGATCTGCTGCGCGAGGCTCTTGTCCTGCGCTTGCGCGGCGCCCGCGCCCAATACGACCGCGGCGAGGAACGCCGCACCCTTTAATGAGAAACGCATGCCCATCTCCTTTTCAGGTTCATGGAATCGTCGCGTCGGCGTTCGCCACCTGCGAGCTGCGGAAGTCGGCCGGGAAGGGCGTGGGCGGGGCGTGCGCCGACAGGGCGCCCAGCGCCAGGCTGGCGGCGAGGCCGGCCGCGACTCGGCGGAAGCGGCGAGAGATCGTGGGCGAAACGGTTGCGGACATTCTCGGCTCCTTAGGGCGGGGGACGGCTACGCTAGAAACTTCACGAGCTCAGAGTTGATCTGCTCTGCATGAGTCCACAGCACGCCATGGGGACCGCCTTTGAGCTCCACCGACCTGGCGTTCTTGATCATCTTCGCCTGTCTTCTGGATGTAGCTTCTGCGGGCAGGATGCGATCGGCGTCGCCGTGCAGAATGAGCGTCGGTACGGTGTTGCGAGAGACGTCCAGGCGGAAATCCTCAATCCACGTATCGACGCAACTCAGCGTGCCAGTCGCAGACGCGCCGACGGCCACATTCCAGTTTTCCTCGAGGACGCGCTCGCTCACGAGCTTGCCTCCCGTGACGTCGTAGTTGTAGAAGTTGCGCAAAAATTCCATCAGGAAGGCCGGTCGATCCGCCTTGATGGCCGACTTGATGCCGTCGAAGACGCTCCTATCTACTCCCT
>VBBY01000204.1 GCA_005881595.1 Betaproteobacteria bacterium
CCCACAATCGAGAGGGACGGGCCACAAGCGGCCCGCCCCTCATTGTGAACGTTAGACCTGCTGCGTCCACCGTGCGTTGCGTGCACACATTTCTAGGAAGCCGCGCTCTGGGCATATTCGGCGCCGGACATCTCGGGCGCGCGATCGCTCAAGGGCTAATCGATGCCGAATTCCCAAGAGATAAGCTCGTACTTTGCCATCGGGGCACAAGGCTAACCAGTGAAGCCGTTGCGCGGGCAAACCTCGCCGCACTGATTGTGGATCCGCAGGAGTTAGTTCGCCGATCAAGGCTGTTGCTCTACCTCGTGCGTCCTCAAGACTACGGGGCGATAGCAAACTTTACGCTGCGCGAGGACTGCGTTCTGCTGTCTTTCCTGGCGGGTGTTTCGCTTTCCCGGCTGCCCGTAAAGCTTTCCGACGAACAGTGTGTTCGCGTGCTGACTAGTGGGCCGGACACTCTGCGAAGCAAAATGGGAATCGCCGCGGTCTATCCGGCGAATAATGTCCTTGCGAGCGAGCTTGTTTCGGCATTGCATCTGCGAATGATCGCGCTTCGGCGCGAATCCGAAGTCCACGCTTTCACTGCCTTGGGGCCTTGCCTGCCAATTGCTTTGACGCATTGGGAGGGCCTGGGACATGACGTGAATGAAGCCGAACTCATCGAAACAGCGCAGAAATTCGAGCTTGCGGACGCATCGGTCCTGGTCAAATGGGCGCGGGCAGTTCAACCCCGCGGTCTGCCTGAAGCGGAACGATTACGCTACATTTCCGAGGCGACAACTCCTGGCGGAGTGACTGAAGCCATCTTGCGGGGCATAGACATTGGCGAGCGGCTCCCCGTCGCCCTGGAAGGGGGAATCCGCCGCAGCCGCGAGCTTTCTGTGGCGTGAACATAGCCGTGCTGCGATAACTACGACTCGAAAAAGGAAACGCGTGGACCTGCGCGACAGTCTGCTGATGATGGCCGGCTACAACCGATGGATGAACGAAAAGGTGTACGCGGTTTGCGCTCAAATGTCCGACGAGGAGCGCAAACGCGACCGCAAGGCCTTCTTCCATTCCATCCACGGCACGCTGAACCACCTGCTCCTGACGGACCGCGGCTGGCTAGGACGCTTTAACGGGAAGCCATGGGCGTTTCGTTCCCTAGATCAGGAGCTATATGCCAATTTCGAGGAACTGCGGCGCGAGCGCGCGAGGACCGACCTCGAGATCGAGGATTTCGTTAGCGCAATCACGCCGCAGCGACTTGACGCGCCATTCAGTTACGAGACCTATGCCGGCAAGAAATTTACTCACCCGCTCAGTCCGGCGCTGGTACACCTCTTTAACCACCAGACTCATCATCGCGGACAGCTCACGACTCTTCTAAGTCAGCTGGGCCTTGATCCTGGGGTAACCGACGCGGTGGTTTTCTACCGGGAGCGGACTCTTCGCAATGCTTGAAAATGCCGGCGAACGAAGTCTAACTCCAGGTGGAACGGACGGGGAACCTCATCCGATAGAGTGGACACCTCGACCTAACGCTGTACGCTTCTCGAGCGTAACCGACAGCCGTCATGCACTCACAAGCGTCTGCGCAGCCAGGACCGGCCTTTCTCCTCTGGAGAGCAAGTTTTCTTTTATGCCGGCCGGGCAGCATTAGTATCTAGAGGGCGCGCGGAGGCATAACTGCAGAATCGTTCAAAAAGAGTGTCCACCAAATCGGATGAAGATCACCGAGCCATGGCTGGCGCAGTTCGGAAGTCCAAAATGAAGGAAGTGCCGCTTTCCGAGGTCAAGGACGACTTGTCTCGCTTTCTGCGAGAGGCCGAGACACAGGATGTCGTTATCACTCGCCATGGCAAACCGGCTGGCGTACTCATCGGGTTTAAATCAGAGGATGACTGGTTCGACTACCGGCTGGAAAACGATCCACGGTTTCTGCAACGGGTTGAGCAAGCTCGGGCAAGCATTCGTGCGGGCCGAGGCGTCAAGCTGGAAGACGTCAAGTAACAGTGCTGCCAACGCCGAGCGGAGGTCACTCATGGGGGTTGGCTGTCAGAGTGCGGCACATCAGAGGAGAGAAGCCATGATCAAAGTCAGCGTGCTTTATCAGAATGCCGAGGACAAGAAATTCGATATGGCGTACTACTGCAACAGGCACATACCCATGGTGAAACAAAAGCTCGGCTCGGCGTGCAAACGCGTCGACGTTGACCAGGGCTTGGGTGGTGCGCAACCAGGATCAAAGCCGGCGTTCGTCGCCATGGCTCACCTGGTTTTCGACTCTGTGGACGCATTTCAGAAAGCATTCGGGCCTCACGCCGATGCCATCATGGGCGACATTCCAAACTATACGAATATTCAGCCGATCATTCAGCTCAATGAAGTGAAAATGTAGGATGCGGCGGTCTAGCTCAAGGTCGAACGGATGAGCATCGTCATCCGGCATGCGGAGCCGGGCGATTTCGAGGCCGTTCAAGGCATCTTTGAGGCGCCCGAGGCGATCGCCGGCACGCTTCAGATCCCATTCCCGTCGGCGGAAGCATGGCGCAAGCTCCTCGCGGAGCAGCAGCCGGGCGGAAAGATCTTGCTCGCGACCATCGACGGCCGAGTGGTAGGCCAGATCGGAATTCATACGGTCGCCCGCCCAAGAAGGTCCCACGTCGGCTATCTCGGAATGGCGGTCCACGACGAGTGGCATCACCAGGGCGTCGGCTCGGCACTCTTGCAGGCAGCTATTTCTCTCGCTGACAATTGGCTTCATTTGCTGCGGCTCGAACTCACGGTCTATACCGATAACGAGGTGGCGGTCCGCTTATACAAGAAGCACGGTTTCCTTATCGAGGGCACCCATCGGGCCTATGCGCTTCGTGACGGAAAATACGTGGACGCCTACGCGATGGCCCGTATTCATCCGAACCCGCCCAACATCGCATTGCACCGGCCCGCTCGCAAGCGTCGCGCTGCGTCAGGCGGAAGATGACCCCATCGCTGGTTGCCGGCCGAGTGCGGATCCGAGCGCCGCGAACGGCGGATGCCGAGCAGCTCGGCGCTCTCAATCGCCAGCTTGGCTATGCCACGGAGACAGAGGAGCTTGTCGCGCGCATCGACAGGCTGTCCGGGCTGGACGAGCACTTCGTTGCGGTAGCCGAAGTTGACGGCACGGTCGTTGGCTGGGTTTGTGCAGGCAGCCGAGGACTGGGCGGCCGATCGAGGCCTGCGCTCGATCGTTGTGCGCTCGAACGTAATACGGCCGGAGTCGCACTCTTTCTACAAGCAAATCGGATATGCACAGTCAAAGACGCAACATGTGTACGCGAAGCCCTTGCAACGTAAATCTGCTGGATGCTAGGAACAACCGAAACCCGCAACCTGAGCGTGTCGATCGAGCGGGACGCCGACGCCGTCTACGCGTTCTTGTCCCTGCCGGAGAACTTTGCGAAGTGGGCATCGGGACTGGGCTCGCTTCACCGGGCAAAAGGGCAGTGGATCGCCGACACGCCCGACGGTCCGATGACAGTGCGCTTCTCGGAGCCCAATGCGCTCGGGGTACTCGATCACTGGGTCTCGCCGCCTTCCGGCGCCCAGATCTACATTCCGCTGCGCGTCGTGAAGAACGGCAGCGGCTGCGAGCTGGTCTTCACTCTCTTTCGCCAGCCGAACATGGATCAAGCCAGGTTTGACGCAGATGCCCAGTGGGTCATGCGCGACCTGAAAGCGGCCAAGCAGCTTCTGGAGGCGAAATGATGCGCGTCATCGAGACCGGCAGCCTCACGCTGGAGCCGCAGACCACGGCGCGTGCGGAAGAGATGTTCGCCGTCCTCAGCGACCCGGTGGATCGCAACGGCCGCGCCTGCTCGAGCGCCTGGGTTTCTCGCCAGCCTCGGCTGAGCAGCACATGAAGCATCAAGTTGAACCTGGCGAGCTGCTGATGCAACGCGAAATTCCGCACTGAGAGGTAGCGAATGGCAAAGCTTCTGCGACAGCTGGCTCTTCTGAACCTTGCCGCAGCGGTGGCATTTCTGCTGCCGGTCATATTTTGGGCGGTCGCGGAAAACCTCACCCGCGGAACCCTGGCGTTCAAGCTCGAGCCGGGAGAAACCGCCGAGCAGACGCTGGCCAAGATCCAGGCGACCACCGACATCGAAACGTTGCGCTACCGCGCGAGCCTGGTCACAAAAATGCGGGAATCCGACAGGAGAACCCGTCTACTCGACGCCGATTTCATGGGGCGCACGCTGCGGTGGATATTGGTGCTGATCAGCATTGCTGGCGCAGCGTTTATCGCGAACGCTGGTGTCATATTCTGGATGTTGAGGAAGCACCGGGCTCCGCCCCAGGCAGCGCCAGCGAGCCCCTGAGCGCTGATGACTGCGTGGTCCGGGCCGCTGGGGAAATGGCGTTTGACGCTCCTGTCGGTGCTCGTCCTCGCGGTGTGCGCGATCAAAGTGAGCGAGGAGGTCATCGGCGGAGAATCGGGACCGATCGACCGGGCGATCCTGCTGTTCATCCACAAGCACGTTCCGGGCGCACTGACCGGGTTCTTCGAAGCGGTCACGCTTACCGGGTCATCCAAAGTCCTGTTTCCGCTCGCGAGCGCAGCGACGATCGCGCTGCTGTGCGCGCGGCGCCGCCTCGAGGCGCTGCTCCTTGCCGCTTCCGTGATCGGTGGTGCGGCGGTGGTCTACGTCGTCAAGGCGCTGGTCGGCCGGGCGCGCCCGGCGCTCTGGGAGACCGAAGCGTATTGGGGTTCGAGCTTTCCCAGCGGGCATACCCTGGTCGTCGCGGCATTCGCCACCGCCGCCGCGCTCTGCGCGAGCCGGATCAGGCCGGCGGCGCGCAAGCTCGCCCTGTCTATAGCGATCCTATGGATATCCCTTGTCGCCATTTCACGCCTGGTGCTTGGCGTGCACTGGCCGACCGACGTATTGGCCGCCGCGTGCATCGGAGCGTTTCTACCGCTGGCGATGAGCGTTGGACTTGAGTTACGTTACGCCTGAGTGAAGCTGGCCCTGCGCTATTTGCTGGTGGTTGCAATTTCCCAGTTGGCGACAGGCTGGGCACACGCTTGCCTGTTTACCCGGAACGTCCAGCCCGAGCGCTGGTACGACTGGGCGAGCGCTCTTTTCTCAGGCGAAGTGACCAAAGTCGAGCAGGACCGGCAGAAGTCGCTCGATGTCATCACCGTGCGCGTGGTCGAGACTTTCAAGGGGCCTGCAGGGGACATTGCCACCGTGCAGATCCCTACTCGCCTGCGGACCGCGTGCGGGCTGGATCTGCCGGCCGTGGGCGCCCAGGTATTGGTCGCTCTGGATCCCGGCAACGACAGCGCGTGGGTGCCGTTGAAACCCAGTTACGCCGAGCTGCTGAGAGAATACAAAAACAAGCTGCAGCCCAGCGAGAAAAGACCTGGAACCACGCATTAGCCTCGTTGCTCTGCGGCGCTGCTCCGATCCCTGCGGGACTCCGCGGAAAGGCTGAGAACCTGTCGCACGAATTCATGCCGACACCTGATTGTGTTGCGGTGACCAAAATGCGATATGTCCTCCTTCTTCAGCGGGGACAAGTCAATGCGAACCATCCGCGGGTTGGTCCGGTATTTCAATTCCAAACGAATCTTGATGCCTTTCGGGGCTGCGGCGCTTCTGGCCACGGCCACGGCCGCATGGGCGGTAGCGCCGACATCCGTATTCGAAATCGATGGTGATGTGCTTGACGACCCAACCAACACTACTGCCGACTGGAACACGCTAAACGGCGACTGCTCGGCGCCGGGCGGCGGTTCCGTCGGGTCGGCGGGCGGCTCGAACACTCGCACCTGCATCGCGTCGGAAGATCCTCCCAGGATCTTTACGCAAGGCGGCTCCAAAGACCCGCTCGACATTAGCCAATGGCATTGGAAGCCTGCAGACACGGTACCCGACAAGGACACGATTACGCACGGCTACGCGGCCAGCTACACCGCCACTCCAGGGGCCGCGGCGATTTCAAGCGGAAATAAGGTGGTGGTGATGGGCGGCGACCGTTTCGCCGTCAATGGAGACGCCAACATCGGAGCCTGGTTCTTCCAGCAGAATGTCACCCTCAATTCCAATGGAACATTCTCGGGTGTCCACGTAAACCACGACGTCTTTCTAGTCTCGGCGTTTGTCAATGGCGGCGGCACCGCCGTCCTCACGGCGTACGAGTGGGACAACTCGTGCCTCAAAGGCGTCAAGAGCCCTCCCCCGGGGCAATGCGCGGAAACTAACCTCAGGCTGCTCGGCAGCAGCAACACTTCCGCGATCACCAACAGCAGCCCCATTTCTAACGAGATCTGGTCCTACCTGGCGAAGTTCGGTGGCAGCACCAATACCATTCCCGTTGGAGGCTTCTTCGAGGGGGGCGCCGATCTCACAGCCCTGTTCGCAGCAAGCGGGGCCGGGGACGTTCCGTGTTTCAGCAGCTTCATGCTGGAGACCCGCTCTTCGCAAGAGCCTTCTGCCGTGCTCAAGGACT
>VBBY01000110.1 GCA_005881595.1 Betaproteobacteria bacterium
CAGCGCGAGGATATGGGTGACGCCCGGATACGGGGTGACGTTGGCGCCGTTCGTCGCCGTCTTTGCCCCGGTCGCTCCCGCCGTCGCTTGCACCGCATTGCTGCCCTCGAGCGTTATGCCGCCGGTGGTGCTGCCCACTTGCACGTCGACGATTTCCGTCATCCCGGTGGGCGGAGTCCAGTAGACGCTGCCCGAAGACATCGCGTGGGTGGTGACGAGCAGCGTGTTCGCTACTGTAGTGGTTACGTCAGGCGTCACATGGGTAGTAGAACTCGCGGTGGCTTGACCGTTCCATACATCGATTGGATTCGCCGTGTCCACGCCGGAGAACGATTGAATCGTGCCCATGGCGAAAGTCGCCCCGGAGGTGCTCCAGAGGTAGTGCGTCACGCTCGAATCGCTCGCGTCGGCGGTGCGCTGGTAGATGGCGAGCGATTCGGTGCCCGCCGAATTGTCCACACGCTGCACCGGAGTCCACCCTGAGGGTGGCGTGATGGTCGCCGTGTTAGGCCGCACAGCGATGGACGCGATCATGACGTCTCCGGCCACCGTGCCGCTCGGCTTGGCGATACTGCTGCCGAAGATGTCCTGGCTGAACTCGAACCAGCTAGCCTGATTCGTAACACCACCCACGGCCATGTCATTGGTGCCGCCACCGTAGTAGTAATATCCGGTGTCGCCGGTTCGGGTGCTGTACCCGACCCAGCCGAACTCGATAACAATGCGGTCACCGGCTTGCGCGGCCACCGACGTCAGCGTTGGCTTGACCGCGCCTGCAGGTCCTTTCCCCACCGCGCTCCCGCTCGCCGCCCACTCGTTGCCGGAGGTGGATGCCTCCTCGTACGCGGTGGGCGACCCGAGCAGTGTTCCCACAAGCGTATCGGGCTCCCGGAGCACGTAGACATGGAGCTTGTGGAAGGAGTTCTGGCTGGTGCTGGTCTCGCCCACCCCTACTACCCAGTCCAGCGTGCCGGCGATGGTCTGAGCGGTTGGTATCGGATCGCTGATCAGCTTCATCTGCATGACGCGCCCAGGGCTGGTAGCGGTGCTTCTCACCCCTGACCCGAACGAAACGTTAGTTCTGGATTTGGTGCGCGAAAGGGCCAATGCCTTATACGTGGTCTTGCCGTCTACCCAGTTGCCCCGTACGGTCGCCGGATCCACGGCGGCGTTGATGTTCACGGTGTGCCAGCGGTTCGGTCCCGGTGTAATGACGGCCGAAGCCGAGGAGCGCAGGGTGGGCGCCACCGGCGTGCCGCCGCCGGCGGCGATGAACGCGGAGCTTGAGTTGCGGAAAGCGATTTGCGCATGCGCGGTGCTGGCGAGCGTCATGCCGGCGAGCGCGCCCATCAGCAGCACGGCGCGCAAGATCCCGCGCTGCCAGCGCGGCAGCGCTTGCCTCAGGGTGGTTCGCGTAGCGTTCATCGTCATCTCTTCATGCTTCCATACCCTCCCCGCCCTGGCCTGTGAGGAATCCGCAACCGGCCTGTAATAGATGTTCAGAGCCTCCGCAAAACTTTGTGTCGGCGCCTCAACCGCACGCGCACCGCGGCGCTGCCGCCGTGGAATCCTTGCATTTGGCAAGCGACGCTTGCACCTGGCGCTCGACGTAGCCGTTGGTTGGGACCGGGGGTGGGACGTTAGGACAACTTCCGGCCGAGGGTTGATTGCACGCCGTGGCCACGATCTGGAACACGCGCACGTTGCGGTTACCCTCCGTGGTGTCCGCGGTCTGGGCGCAAGTCACGGTCACGGTGAATCCCGATAAGGATCCGGCGAGCGCGGGAAGATTTTGGGGAGACGCAGGGCAGGTCGGCATGACGATCGGCGAACAGCTCCCGGCGTTCAGCGTGTTGTTCGGATCGAGGACCTGCCATGCGCTCCATTCCATCCCGGCGCGCGCGCTCTGGTACGCCCGCGCGCCCAGCACGTCGAGCTGGCCGCTCGATTGCTGCATTCCAGTCACCGAAGCGATGAACGCGGCGAGCAGCGCCAGCACCACCAGCAGGAAAATCGCGGCGATGATGCTGAATCCTGCTTGACGTTCAAGGCACATTGGTCACGTGCACCTGCTGAAAAAGTTGTATCGAGTCAGTGCTGCCGCTCTCCTGGATCTGCAGGCTCAACATCACCACGCCCGTCCGCTGGGCGGCGCCGGTGTTCGCATAGGTGAAGCTGCAAGCAGCAACGTTGCTCGCGAGCAACGCGTTACTGCCGCCGGCAGGCGGGGTCGGCTGCGGATCCACAATTCCGTAGCCCCAGTAACGCCGCAGCTGGCCTGTCGTTTGATTGCAGGCGTAGGTGACCGCGTACTGGACCACATTGAAGCGTTTACCTGGCGAAGAAAACGGGAATTGCTTCGCCGGCGAAAGCGTTATCGTGCTGGGCGTGTTGCTCAAGTAGGCTCCGCGGTTATCGCCGACATAGGCGTTCGCGGTGGTGCCGCTGGCAGCCAGGTTGTAGATCACGATGGACTCGCCGCCCGCAAAAGTTGGCATCGTGCCGATCACGTCAAACGAGGCAGCCGGAGCCGTGAAGTCGAGGGGAAGGCCGGCGCCCCCGCTGTCCTTTTCCGTTCGGTAGCGCCCGCCGCCGCTGCTCTGCAAGTACTCGAGGTAATAGACACTGCCCGCGGCACAGCCTGATGGAACGCATGTGATGCGAATGCTGTTGGCAAGCGCGGTGCGCAGATCGCGCGTCATGCGGCGCAGCGCGGTATCGGCGATGTCGCTCATCTCGGCGCGTCGCGCAGCATCGGCATAGCCCTCGACCGGCCGGCTGATGAATACTGAAACCGCCCCGGCGATGATGGCGGTGATCGCGATGACGATGACCATCTCGATCAGCGTCACCCCGCGTTCGCGACTGCGTTCAGGGCAGGGCATTGGGTGCGTAGCGCACGCGGTAGCCGTCAAGAACCACGGTGGTGTTAGTGCCCGTCGGCCCAAGCACGGTCACGGTGATCAGCAGCGACTCCGACGCGGGAACAGGGGCGAGGGCCTGATTGGCGACGCTGACCGTCGCCGTGTAGCCGCCGAGTCCGGGGATGGCCGCTCCCGTAAGGTCAGTGATGCCCGTCATGACGGGTAAGGAGTTGTAGTCATTCACGTTGTCGTAGGGGTTGGTAGCGCTCGTCCGGGATTCCGGGCCGTAGGGCGGTGTCGTTTCCGCAGCCATCAGGTTCTCGACTGACCCAGCCTCGGTACAGCCCGTCGCACCCACTGCTGCGCTCTGGGCGGTCGCGGCCTGGGGGTCGTCGGGATCGCAATAGGTGAAGGGCTGGAGCTGCACTTCCTCGAGCAGCGCCTCGGCGATCGCCAGCGCCTGTTTCTGGATCATGGGGTCTGCGCTGGCGCGCGTCGCCATGCTCAGCGCGCCGACCACGCCCGCGACTGCGATGCCGACGATCACGATGAAGACGATCAGCTCGATCAGCGATATACCGTGCTCGGCGCGCGGCCGGTGGCGTCGCGCCTGCCGTTCAATTCCGATGCACATACCCCGTTTCGGACTCGACCACGATCTGCCGCGCCGGGTCGTCGGCGATGGTGCTGGTCAGGGTGATGGTCACCGCAGCGTTGGGGCGCCCCAGGCCGTCGAAGCTGAAGTTTCCCACCGGCGAAAGCGTGACGCCGGCGGTCGCGGTCGACTTCAGCGCTGCGCCCGTCAACGGATGCGTCAGCGCGACGGGCGCAGCGCAGTCGTTGTTCGAGATCGCGCTGATGTCGGTGGCCGTTACGCACACGAAGATCGAACGCCGCCACGCAACCGCTGTTTTTTGCGCATAGCGCACGACGGCCTGCGCTTCATCGTAGGTGCCGCGCGATGAGAAGCCCTTCCAGGAGACAAAGCGCGGAGCAGTCACCGCGATGAGGATGCCGGTGATCACGATCGTCATCACCAGCTCGGGGAGGGTGAATCCACGGCGTCTGGCGGGCCGCTGCAGGCTCATTACTGCGCGCTGGTGGGGGAAAGAGCGATCGGCGTCGCGTAGTCCGTCGAGCAGGCATGGACCTGGCAAACCCCTGCGGCGAATCCGACGCGCAACGGGACTGTGACGCCAGTGCAATTCGCGGCGCTGCTCGGTGCAGGACCGCCGAGCAGGCTGCCGACCAGCGCCGCGCAGGTCGTCGCGTCGTAGTACGCGATGCCGGCGCCAGGGTTGCCGATGGCAGGGTAGCCGGAGCCATTCATCGTGATCGGCGTGCCGCCGTCGGGCGTTACCGTACACGGCGGAGGAGCGCACGTAGCGGGCGCCCCCATCGCAACCCATCTCGAGTGAACGATCTGGATCGCCGAGTTCAGGCCGCCGGCGACGCCGGTGCGAGCGGCGACCAGCGCGTCAGTGGTCATGTCGAGATATCGCGGCACGGCGATGGACGCCAGAATGCCGAGAATCACGATCACCATGATCAGCTCGATCAGCGTGAAGCCGTGTCCCTCTCGGTGCATACGCCTGGCCCCTTCAGAGTTGTACAAGTCTACAGATTACTCCCAACATATCAAGCGGATGCAAATCCTATTTCGTGAAAAGGTTCACATCGCGGACGATTGGTGACACGAAAAAAAAAGCGCCCGGCCGGGCGCTTTCGTTGTGACGCTGAAAAGCGGGCCTAGCTGCTTCCCGCCGTGGTAGTGGTAGTGGCTTCGGCGGGCGGCGTCTCGGGCGCGCTCACCGGTACCTCGGCGAGCACCGGCTCGGCGGCCTGTGCCTTGCGGATGTTGTGGTACGCGAGCCCGGTTCCCGCCGGGATCAGGCGGCCGACGATCACGTTCTCCTTCAGGCCGCGCAGCTCGTCGCGCTTGCCCATGATCGCCGCCTCGGTCAGCACCCGCGTCGTCTCCTGGAAGGAGGCCGCCGAGATGAACGAGTCGGTCGAAAGCGACGCCTTGGTGATGCCAAGGAGCATGTAGCGGAACGTCGCGGGCTTCTTGCCCTCCTTCTGCGCTTTTTCGTTCTCCTCGAGCAGCTCGGCGCGCTCCACCTGCTCGCCCTGGATGAACGGCGTGTCGCCCGGCTCGTCGATCTCGATCCGCCGCAGCATCTGCCGCACGATCACCTCGATGTGCTTGTCGTTGATCTTCACGCCCTGCAGGCGGTAGACGTCCTGCACCTCGTCGATGATGTAGCGCGCGAGCTCCTCCACCCCAAGGAGACGAAGCAGGTCGTGCGGATCGACCGGGCCATCGACGATCATCTCGCCCTTGTTCACCACCTGGCCGTCGTGCACCAGCAAATGCTTGTCCTTGGCGATCAGGTACTCGTGCTCCTGCTTGTCGAGGTCGGTGATCACCAGGCGCTGCTTGCCCTTGGTGTCCTTGCCGAAGCTTACGGTGCCGGTCACTTCGGCGAGGATGCCCGCGTCCTTGGGAGAACGCGCCTCGAACAGCTCCGCCACCCGCGGCAGACCGCCGGTGATGTCGCGCGTCTTCGAGACCTCCTGAGGAATGCGCGCCAGCACTTCGCCGACCAGCACCTGCTGGCCGTCGCGCACGGCGATGACCGCGCCCACCGGGAAGCTGATATTGACCGCGTGGTCAGTACCGGCGATGCGCACTTCTTCCCCCGCCTCGTTGATCAGCTTGACCGAGGGCCGCTGTCCTTTGCTCGCGGCCGTGGTGCGGCGCTTCGCATCGATGACGACGAGGGTGGAGAGGCCGGTCACGTCGTCGATCTGCTTGGCGACGGTAGAGCCCTCCTCGACGTGCTCGAACTTCACCGTTCCGGCGTACTCGGTAATGATCGGCCGGTGGTGCGGGTCCCAGTTGGCGAGCGTCTTGCCCGCGCGCACGCTGTCGCCGTCGCTGACCTGCAGCGTCGCGCCGTAAGGCACCTTGTGGCGCTCCCGCTCGCGGCCGTTGTCGTCCGCGATGATGATTTCGCCCGAGCGCGAGATCACCACCTTGTCGCCCTTGGCATTGCTCACATAGCGCATGGTGGGCGTAAAGCGGACCGTTCCGGAGGACTTGGCCTCGACGTGACTTTGCACCGCGGTGCGCGATGCCGCGCCGCCGATGTGGAAGGTGCGCATCGTCAGCTGCGTACCCGGCTCGCCGATCGACTGCGCGGCGATGACTCCGATCGCCTCACCGACGTTGACCAGCGACCCCCGTCCGAGGTCGCGCCCGTAGCACTTGGCGCACACACCCCAGCGGGTGTCGCAGCTCAAGGGAGTGCGAACCTTGACCTCGTCGATGCCGAGATTGTCGATCGCGTCGACCGCGTCCTCGTCGAGCAGCGTCCCCGCCACGAACAGCACGTCCTGCGTCTCCGGATGCGGCAGGTCGGTGGCCAGCACGCGCCCGAGAATGCGCTCCTTCAGCGCCTCGACCACCTCGCCGCCCTCCACCAGCGCCTTCATCGAAACGCCGTTCTGCGTCGCGCAATCGTCCTCGGTCACCACCAGGTCCTGGGTGACGTCGACCAGCCGGCGGGTCAGGTAGCCGGAGTTGGCGGTTTTCAACGCAGTATCGGCGAGGCCCTTGCGGGCGCCGTGCGTCGAGATGAAGTACTGCAGCACGTTCAATCCCTCGCGGAAGTTGGCCGTGATCGGCGTCTCGATGATCGAGCCGTCGGGCTTGGCCATCAGTCCGCGCATGCCGGCGAGCTGCCGGATCTGCGCCGCCGAGCCGCGCGCCCCCGAGTCGGCCATCATGTAGATCGAGTTGAACGCCTCCTGCTTCACCTTCTTGCCGTGGCGGTTCTCGACCTCCTCGGAGCCGAGCTGCTCCATCATCACCTTGCCCACCTGCTCGCCGCAGCGCGACCAGATGTCGACCACCTTGTTG
This sequence comes from Betaproteobacteria bacterium, assembly GCA_005881595.1. Taxonomy (GTDB): domain Bacteria; phylum Pseudomonadota; class Gammaproteobacteria; order Burkholderiales; family SG8-39; genus SCGC-AG-212-J23. The sequence goes on from VBBY01000110.1 coordinate 6,790, forward strand.
TAGCGCTCGCCCGCGGTCACCAGGCCCGAGGTGTACTGGATCTCGATCTCCTTGACCTCGGTCTCGGCCGACTTGATCAGCTCCTGCTTCTGCGCCGGGATGGTCATGTCGTGCACGCCGAACGAGATGCCGGCGCGCGTGGCGATGCCGAACCCGGCCTGCATCAGCTTGTCGGCGAAGATCACCGTCTCGCGCAGACCGCAGCGGCGGAAGGCGGCGTTGATGAGGCGCGAGATTTCCTTTTTCTTGAGCGGCTTGTTGAGCAGCTCGAAGGGCAGCCCGGCGGGCAGGATCTCGGAGAGCAGCGCGCGGCCGATGGTCGTCTCGTAGCGCGTCACCCTCTCGCTGATCTCGCCGTCCTCGGCGACATCCTTTTCCTTGATGCGCACCCAGACCTTGGCATGCAGGTCCACCTGGCGCGAATCGTAGGCGCGGTGCACTTCGGCAAGGTCGGAGAAGCTCATGCCCTCGCCCGGGGCGTTCACGTGCTCGCGCGTGGCGTAGTACAGCCCCAGCACGATGTCCTGCGAGGGCACGATGATCGGCTCGCCGTTGGCCGGGGAGAGGACGTTGTTCGAGGCGAGCATCAGGGTGCGCGCCTCCATCTGCGCCTCGAGCGACAGCGGCACGTGCACCGCCATCTGGTCGCCGTCGAAGTCCGCGTTGAATGCCGCGCACACCAGCGGATGCAGCTGGATCGCCTTGCCCTCGATCAGCACCGGCTCGAACGCCTGGATGCCGAGACGGTGCAGGGTCGGCGCGCGGTTGAGCAGCACCGGGTGCTCGCGGATCACCTCCTCGAGGATGTCCCACACCTCTGGTACTTCCTGCTCGACCAGGCGCTTGGCCGCCTTGATGGTCGTGGCCAGTCCCAGCAATTCCAATTTATTGAAGATAAAAGGCTTGAACAGCTCCAGCGCCATCTTCTTCGGCAGCCCGCACTGGTGGAGCTTGAGCTGCGGGCCGACCACGATCACCGAGCGGCCGGAATAGTCGACGCGCTTGCCGAGCAGGTTCTGGCGGAAGCGCCCGCCCTTGCCCTTGATCATGTCGGCGAGCGACTTGAGCGGCCGTTTGTTCGCCCCGGTCATCGCCTTTCCGCGGCGGCCGTTGTCGAGCAGCGAATCGACCGCCTCCTGCAGCATGCGCTTCTCGTTGCGCACGATGATTTCCGGCGCTTTTAGCTCGAGTAATCTTTTCAATCTGTTGTTTCTGTTGATGACGCGCCGGTAGAGATCGTTCAGGTCCGAGGTGGCAAAACGGCCACCGTCCAGGGGGACCAGGGGGCGCAGCTCGGGCGGCAGCACCGGCAGCACCTCCATGATCATCCAGTCGGGCTTGATGTTCGACTGCTTGAAGCCCTCGAGCACCTTCAGGCGCTTCGCGATCTTCTTGATCTTGGCGTCGGACGAGGTGGCCTCGAGCTCCTTGCGCAGCTCGTCGAGCGACTTGTTGAGATCGAGCGAGCGCAGCAGCGCGCGGATGCCCTCGGCGCCCATCGCCGCGGAGAAGTCGTCGCCGAACTCCTCGACCTTGGCGAGATAGTCGTCCTCGGTGAGGAGCTGGCAGCGCTTGAGCGGCGTCAGGCCCGGATCGGTGACCACATAAGCCTCGAAGTACAGCACGCGCTCGATGTCCCGGAGCGTCATATCCAGGACCAGCCCAAGGCGAGAGGGCAGCGATTTGAGGAACCAGATGTGCGCCACCGGGCTCGCCAGCTCGATATGGCCCATCCTTTCCCTTCTGACTTTCGCCAGGGTGACCTCGACCCCGCACTTTTCGCAGATCACGCCGCGGTGCTTCAGGCGCTTGTACTTGCCGCACAGGCACTCGTAGTCCTTGATCGGGCCGAAGATCTTGGCGCAGAACAGGCCGTCGCGCTCGGGCTTGAAGGTCCGGTAGTTGATGGTCTCCGGCTTCTTGACTTCGCCGTAGGACCACGAGCGGATCTTCTCGGGCGAAGCGAGCCCGATCTTGATCGCGTCGAACTCCTCGTCCTGCTGGACCTGCTTGAAGAGCTCAAGAAGCGCTTTCATCAGTACCTCTCCAGATCGATGTCGATGCCCAGGGAGCGGATTTCCTTGACCAGCACGTTGAACGACTCGGGCATGCCCGCGTCGATCTTGTGGTCGCCCTTGACGATGTTCTCGTACACCTTGGTGCGGCCGGTGATGTCGTCGGACTTGACCGTGAGCATCTCCTGCAGCGTGTAGGCCGCGCCGTAGGCTTCGAGCGCCCACACCTCCATCTCGCCGAAGCGCTGGCCGCCGAACTGCGCCTTGCCGCCGAGCGGCTGCTGCGTCACCAGGCTGTACGGCCCGGTCGAGCGCGCGTGCATCTTGTCGTCGACCAGGTGATGGAGCTTGAGCATGTGCATGTAGCCCACGGTGACCGGGCGGTCGAACTGCTCGCCGGTACGGCCGTCGTAGAGCGTGACCTGCCCGGAAACCGGCAGGCCGGCCATCTCCAGCATGGCGTTGATCTCGCCCTCGGCCGCGCCGTCGAACACCGGCGTCGCGAACGGCACGCCTTCCCTGAGGTTGTGCGCGAGCTGCAGCATTTCCTCGTCGCTCAGCTTCGAGAGTTCCTCTTCCTTGCCGCTCGCGCCGTAGATGCGCTCGATGATTTTCTTGATCTCGACGATTTTCTGCTGCTGCTTGATGAGCTCGCCGATCCTCAGCCCGAGGCCCTTCGCCGCCCAGCCGAGGTGCGTCTCCAGAATCTGGCCGACGTTCATCCGCGAGGGCACGCCGAGCGGGTTGAGCACCAGGTCCACCGGCGTGCCGTCGGCCATGTGCGGCATGTCCTCGACCGGCACGATCTTGGAGATGACGCCCTTGTTGCCGTGACGCCCCGCCATCTTGTCGCCGGGCTGCAGGCGCCGCTTGACCGCCACATACACCTTGACCATCTTCAGCACGCCGGGCGGCAGCTCGTCGCCCTGCGTGAGCTTCTTCCTCTTCGCCTCGAACATGGCGTCGAACTCGCGCCGTTTTTGCGCGAGCGACTCCTTCAGGCCCTCGACCTGCGCTGCCGCTTCCTCGTTGGCGAGCCGGATGTCGAACCAGTCGTACCTTTCGACCGTGCCGAGGTAGTCCTTGGTCACCTTGGTGCCCTTGGCGAGGCGCTTCGGGCCGCCGTTGGCGGTCTTGCCGGTCAGCAGCCGCTCGAGGCGCTCAAAGGTGTCGCTTTCCACGATCCTCATCTGGTCGGCGAGGTCGGTCTTGTAGCGCTTGAGCTCGTCCTCGATGATCGACTGGCTGCGCTTGTCGCGCTCGATGCCCTCGCGCGTGAACACCTGCACGTCGATCACCGTGCCGGAGATGCCGGATGGAACGCGCAGCGACGTGTCTTTGACGTCACTCGCCTTTTCTCCAAAAATCGCGCGCAGCAGCTTCTCCTCGGGGGTGAGCTGGGTCTCGCCCTTCGGCGTCACCTTGCCCACCAGCACGTCGCCCGCCTCGACCTCGGCGCCGATGTACACGATGCCCGACTCGTCGAGGCGCGCGAGCTGCGCTTCCGAGAGGTTGGAGATGTCCCGCGTGATCTCCTCGGGTCCGAGCTTGGTGTCGCGCGCGACCACCGTCAGCTCCTCGATATGGATCGAGGTGAAGCGGTCCTCCGCCACCACCCGCTCGCTGATCAGGATCGAGTCCTCGAAGTTGAACCCGTTCCACGGCATGAAGGCGACCAGCATGTTCTGGCCGAGCGCGAGCTCGCCCAGATCGGTCGACGCGCCGTCGGCGACCACGTCCGCTTTCGCGAGGCGCTCGCCCTGCTTGACGATCGGGCGCTGGTTGATGTTGGTGTTCTGGTTCGAGCGCGTGTACTTGGTCAGCTTGTAGATATCGACGCCCACGTCGCCCGCGACGGTCTCGTCGTCGTTCACGCGCACCACGATGCGGTTCGCGTCAACGTAGTCGACGACGCCTCCGCGAAGCGCGATCACGCACGTGCCGGAATCGATCGCCGCGGTGCGCTCGACCCCCGTGCCGACCAGGGGCTTCTCCGGACGCAGGCACGGCACCGCCTGGCGCTGCATGTTGGAGCCCATCAGCGCGCGGTTGGCGTCGTCATGCTCGAGGAACGGAATGAGCGAAGCGGCGACCGAGACAATTTGGGAGGGCGCCACGTCCATGTACTGGACTTCCTCGGGCGACTTCAGCTCGAACTCGTTCTTGAAGCGGCACGACACCAGGGTGTCCACCAGCTTGCCGTTCTTGTCGATCGAGGCGTTCGCCTGGGCGATGACGTAGTTGCCTTCCTCGATCGCCGACAGGTAGGCGATGTCGTTGGTGACCTTGCTGTCCTTCACCTTGCGGTACGGCGTCTCGAGGAAGCCGTACTTGTTGGTGCGCGCGTAGAGCGCGAGCGAATTGATCAGCCCGATGTTCGGGC
>VBBY01000205.1 GCA_005881595.1 Betaproteobacteria bacterium
TAGGTGCCCGGTGTGGGGAGTAGAACACGTGGCCCTCTGCGGTGTAGCTAAAGAAATACCAGTTGTCGTACAGATCGAAGCCCTCAAGCGCTCCCGACCCTTACGTCGCCACACGCTCGGCGGCCAGCTCCTCAAGCAGATCGCAGGTCTCCCCCACTGCATCCTGCTGGTGAATGGCGGCGGCCCAGTGCTGGCAGCGCTCGGTCACGCTCGGAGTTTCCAACAGCGCTGACAGCTCAGTCGCGACGCGCTCGCCGGTAAAACGCTGCGGCACGACCCATCGCGCGACGCCGAGCCTCCATAGGCGCATGGTGTTATCCGGCTGATCGAACCCCAGTGGCATCGTCAACTGCGGCACGCCCGCGGCGAGGCCCTCCGCACACGTGCCGATGCCCCCGTGATGCACGATGGCGGCGCACCGCGCCAGGACATGCGAAAACGGCACGTACAGCTCGTGCCAGACGTCCGCGCCCAGCGATGCGGGCAGTTGCTCCGGGTACGGTGTGAGAAACAGCGCCCGGCGGCGCAGCCGGCGTACAGCGTCAGCCGCGGCGCTGAAGAACGCCGCCGCCGCGCGGTTCGCCGATCCCGGCGTGCAGAGAATCGGCGGAGTGCCGGCATCCAGAAATCCCTGCAGTCCCGGGCTCAACGCATGGTCGCAGGACTCGTCGTACCGCGGAAACCCGCTGAGCCGCAGCTGGCCCGGCCAGTCCGGCTGCCGCTCGGCCAGCCATTCCGGAAACAGACCAATTACACGGCGTGGCGAGTGCATCCACTGCTTGCACACACGAGACACCGGCGGCAGACCCAGCTCGTGCCGCCAGCGATTGAGCTCCGGGAGTACCTCGCGATCGACGAACCACCGGTCGACCATCCACCACACGGCGCGCTTCAGCCATCGCGGTAGGCCCGATGGATCCCTGCCCGGAATGTGCGTGGGTTGCTGAAAGTCGGAGCGGAAGATCCACGGCGCCAGGTGAATCGTCGCCGCAGGTGCGCCGTGGACCTCCTCGAACACGCGCGTGGCAAAGCTAAACGTTTGACCGACGAGGACGGTGCGCCCAGGCTCGTAGGCCTCGGTGATGCGTGCGTAATCCGTGCGCAGCATGGACGCGAGCGTCCGGAGCGCGAGCGTCATGCCCTTCCGGCTGTGCCAGAGATCCGGGTGCCTGGTGAACCGATCGAAGTCTTCGGCCGAGTGCGTCGCGATGAACTGCAGGCCGGCGCGCTCGCTGATGCCGCGGAACGGCTCCACCGTGAGGAGCGTTACGTCGTGGCCCCGCGCCCTGAGCGACCGGCCAAGACCGACGAATGGGTGCACGTCACCCATCGAACCAACCGGCGTCAAGAGGAAACGCCCCGGCTGGCGTGCGCGATCAGATGGCATCGTATCGCGCGGCGATCGGATATCGGCGGCCCACGCCGAGGGCCTTCGGGGAGAACGATACGAAATTCAATCCAGCGGGATCCCTATTCGCCAAGCCCGCGCGCCGGAAGAGAGTGCGGAAATCGCTGCAGCATCCGTACAACGGGCCTTATGTTCACGCTGGCTTCCGCGTCCCCGGGAGAAAACCGCGATCCGAGCAGGTCTTNNNGGCGTTCTACGTGCCGATGGCTCGACCACTCCAGTGAATTGATCTAGCAGCACTTTTGATAATTCCCGGATGCTCGGTCCAACCATCAACTCAACGGTCGAGAGCGAAATGAATGCCTCCTTCTCGATTCTGTTCTTCAGTTCCACCATCATCAATGAGTCAAGTCCCATATTATTGATGGGTTGGTCGAGGTCCAATTTAGTCGCTGACATCCCGAGCACTTTGGCGATTTGTTCACGCAGATGGGATATCACTATTGCCTGACGCTCTCCTGGCTGCACCGCAGTCAAAAGATCTCCTACGCGCCGGTAGTCCACACCAGTTGAACCCGCTGCAATGTTGAAGGGAGCAAGTAATGAAAAGCGCGGTGAGGCGTAAGAGGAAAATGCGCTTGCCCACTGCTGCCAGTCAATATCCATAACACCTACCTGAGTCTTCTTTCTTAACATTAGTCGCTCCATGACATCGAGCGCTTGTGAGGTTGTGAACCCCCGTATGCCGGAAGCTTCGAGATGCTTTGCAATTTCGACATGGCGTGCGACGTAGCCGGTGCCGGAGAGATGGCCCCAATTGACAGTGAGCGCGGGAAGATTCATTGAGTGCCTTAGATGAGCAAGCGCATCGAGGAATGCATTTGCCGCCACGTAATTTGCCTGTCCGGGATTTCCCACCATCGTTGTGGCGGAGGAAAAGAGGACAAAGAAGTCAAGCGGCGTGGATGTAGTTATCGTGTGAAGGTGCCATGCGCCAAGGGCCTTGGGCTCCATGACGCGTTTGAACCGATCGGCGTTGAGTTGCAGCAGGATGCCGTCATCCAAAACCATTGCGGCATGCACAATCCCACGTAGCGGCGGCATAGAGGCCTTGATATGCGCAACCACTCGGACGAGATTATTTCGCTTGCTCACATCTGCATGTTCGACAACCACCTCAACTCCTCGGTGCCTGAGAGCAATTATGGTAGAGCGTGCTTCCTCAGTTGTTATACCGCTGCGTCCGAGCAGAACAATGTGCCGGGCACCTTTGTCGGCCATCCAGCGTGCGACCGCGAGACCGAAGCCTCCGAGTCCACCTGTGATCAAATAGGTTGCATCGTCCTGAAGAGAGAATACTGTCTGCCTCTCCGGTTCGACGGCGACATCTTTGCCCGAGATCGGCACAACGAGTTTTCCAACATGCTTCGCTTGCGCCATGTCGCGGAATGCTTCGGTAACATTGCCAAGCGGATACGTCTTGTATGGCAGGGGACGGAGTTCCCGACGGTCGAACAGTTGCACGATGTCGACCAACATTTCATGGATGAGGTCCGGACGATCGTGCATCATCTTCGCAAGATCAATGGCGAAGTAGGAGAGGTTGTTTTTGAAAGGCCTGAGCCCCAACTTGCTGTTCTGATAAATATCCCGCTTCCCGATCTCAATGAATCGGCCGTAGGACGAGAGACAGGCAAGGCTTTTCTGAATGGATTCTCCTGCAAGAGAGTTCAATACAACGTCGACACCCTTACCGCGTGTGAGCTCCATGACTTCGTCAGCAAACAGGAGCGATCTGGAGTCCATCACATGGCGTGCGCCCATTGACGTCAGGAAGGCGCGTTTTTCCGGCGATCCAGCAGTTGCAAATATCTCCGCACCTGCGCGCTGAGCGATCTGTACTGCTGCCAACCCTACGCCCCCAGCTGCAGCATGTATCAGTACCCGCTCACCACTGGTGATTCCGGCAAGCCTGTGGAGGGCGTAGTTTGCCGTGAGAAATGCGACCGGTATTGTTGCGGCATCTTCAAAACTCAGATGGGCTGGCTTTGCGGCGACAAATTTGGCCTTCGTTATCGCGAACGAACTGAAACTCGCCGGAGCCAGCGCAAGGACTTCATCTCCAACATTCACATTGCTTACTCCGTCACCAATGGCGCTGACGACTCCTGAACACTCATCTCCCAATAGCATATGGTCGTCTTCGTCAGACGGATAGACGCCCATGGCCTTCATGACGTCGCGGAAGTTCAAACCTGTTGCTGATACCTTTATCTGAACCTCACCCTGGCCGGGAGGTTGTAGTTGCAGATTCTGAAACTTCAGGTTGTCGAGCATGCCCGGTGACGTGTTGACGAGTCGTATTGGCACTTTAGTAGGATCGAGATGATTCAACTCTTCAGGGGCGAATGTTTTCAAAGAGACGCGAGAGAGCCTCTGAACGTAACGTAAGTCACCGCGCATCGCGATTTCATCTTCACTGGATGGAGACATCAATTCTGCAACGAGGGCCTCGAGCTCAAGTGTCGAAGGCTCCCGACTGAGATCGACCATCCGGCATGAAAACCCCGGGTGCTCGTTCATGATCACTCGCCCCATCCCGCATAGTGGCGCTTGCGCCACAACGGTCGGCGACTTCTGACCTGGAACCGTTTGCGCTCCACTTGTGATGAGCCACAATCGAGGAGAAGGACGGGTTTCTGCGAAGGCTTGGACGAGATGCATAATACCAACGCAACCCGCATTGATAGTCTTGCTGAGCGACGCATCATCGGTATCAGCAAGGTTCGGTGTGTCGAAGCTCCAGCAGTGAATCAATGCGTCGGGAACCGCTTCGCCGCTTGAAGTCAGATCATTGAGAAGTTGTCGAAAGCATTGGGGTTGAGCCGGGTTGACTTCGAATGAGCCGTCTGCATGTTTGCTGTACCCGGCCCCGGCGAGGACAACGGTACATCTGTTGCCTTTCAACTTAAGCAAGGCAGCTACCTGACGTGAGAACAATCTCTTGTCCGCAAACAGCAAGTAGTGCTTTCCGCCCGGAGGGGGGGCATCTGTTGAACCCGCCTCAATTGGTTGTGTAGGCTTCCATTGGAACTCATACACCCAGTTCTCAAGCATCTCGTTTGGCGCATGAACACCCGTGTCAACTGCCTGAGCCTTCAATCCACGGAGATCAATCAGAATGGTTCCGTCTTCATCCATCAACGTGATATCACCATCGAGCGTAGTTGTGCTTTTCTTGTTCAAGCGAGCATGAACCCAGATTGTTGCGCCGGGTCGCTTGATGAACTGCATGCGAGAGACTCGTACAGGAAGGAACAGCCTCTTTTCATCAGACGGTTCAGCGCGCAATGTCTGCGACAGAACCTGCAGACAAGCATCAAAGGCGGCAGGATGGATGATGTACTCGGCGGCATCCCCTGCTACCCCCTTTGTAAAATGGACTACGCCAAGCGCCTCTCCATCTTTCCGCCACACCCTTTCAATTCCCTGGAATGACTCACCGAATTGAAGGCCGCGCGCGTTGAAAGCTTCGTAGCATTTCTCTTTCGACACTTCTTCAGGAAGACTCCGCGCGAGTTCATCCAGGTTTGTTTTTCTACTTGTCCTGTTGTCGGGCAACGAAAGCAGTCTGCCGGTTGCGTGAACATTCCATTCCGTATCCGCCTTCTTCTGTCTGCTGCTTATGGAGAAGGATGAATCCTGTGAGTTGATTGTCGTTTGCAGAGTTGGGCCTGCGCCGGTCTGCGGCACGAAGAGGGCCTTCTGGAAATCCACATCCTCTATAACGCACATTTCTCTGGCGAATAATTCTTTTGCGAGGGCAAGGCTCATTTCCAAATATGCTGCAGCAGGAAACACAGCTCGACCGTGCACGCTGTGATCGTGCAAGTAGGGCAA
>VBBY01000012.1 GCA_005881595.1 Betaproteobacteria bacterium
GACCGTGATCATCACCTCGATGAGAGTGAAGCCTGTTGCGCTGCGCATGATGCCTCCCTTTATCTAGAGTGCATGCTACGGAAGCGTCGACGCAGGCAGCAACAGCGCGCGACCGGCGGCGGTAATCGCGGACCGAGCGGCGCGACGCGGCGCAACATTGCGTGAAATACTTCACGCGCAGCTCGCTGCAGGAAATACTCCCTGCGGCGCGCTGGCTATCGCGCCCAGAATGACCGCATGGCCGGCGAGGAAGCGCTGCCCGTAATCGACGAAGATGTCCTGGTGCTCACCGCGAAGGGCAAGGCGGAGTTATGCGCGCCGGGCACCTCTCTCTCCGCCGCGGAGCTCGAGGTGCTGGTCCTGGCCGACGATCGAGGCTCAGTCGCCGCCGTCGTCAACAGCGCCGTGTGCCTTGAGGCCGAGGCTGCTCGTGAGGCGCTGCGCAAGCTGCTCACCGCCGGTCATCTGGAAAGCGCTGCGGATAGGTACAAGATCTCCGTAGTCGATGCCAGAGACTTCTTCAAGGGCGGAACGGGCAATGCGTCCCGGGCCGGCAACCACCTGGCGCTCGCGCGACGCGCCGCCACGCCCAAGCGCGAAGCCGGGCGCAAAGTCCACGTTCTTACCGTCGCCAGTGCGCCGGAGTTCGTCAAATTGCTCCGCTCGTACTTCACGCTGGAGGGTTTCGTGTCGCGCGCGGCCGGCAGCGGAGCGGAGCTCGTTAGCGAGCTGCACCAGCCGCCGGTGCCGGATGTCGTGCTTCTTGGCGCCGCGCTGCCCGACGTAGACGGCCTCAAGGTGCTCGCCAAGATGCGCTCGCACCCGGTGCTGAAGGACGTGCCGGTCATCGTGCTGGCTCCCGATGCTGCGCGCGACAGGCTTCTCAAGGCATTGCAGAGCGACGTCCAGGGCTACTTCACCGAGCCGTTCGAGGTCGACAATCTGCTCCTGGCGGTAAAGACGGTGCTTGGCCTCACTGGCACCGGCGCGGGGGCGGAACTGACCGTCGACTGGGGCGATGATCGAAGCGTCCCGGGCGCGCGCTGAATCCGCCGCTATAATCGCCGTTGCGCTGCGATCTCGCTATGACGGGGCCGGAAAAAGCTGGTGTAGCTCAGCTGGTAGAGCAACTGATTCGTAATCAGTAGGTCGCCCGTTCGAGTCGGGCCACCAGCACCACCTGACGAAGCACGGGAGGGATCAATGAAAAGCTCAACACGCCTCGCGTTCGTTGTCCTCTTGTCGCTCGGTCTGCTTCCGGTCCCTTCGCCCGCTGACCCGCCGCCCTGGGCACCTGCCCACGGCTGGCGCAAGAAAAACGACCCAAACTATGTCGGCTACACCGGCAAGAAATGGGATAAGGACTACGGCATCATCGAGGGCAGGTGCAATAGCGCCGCAGTCGGCGCGGTGCTTGGCGGCGCGCTCGGCGGCGTAGTCGGTTCGCGCGCCGCCAACAAGGAAGACCGCCCGGTCGCGATCGTCGTCGGCACCGTGCTCGGCGCGGTGATCGGCGCCAAGATCGGACAGAAGATCGACGAAGGCGACCGTGGCTGCTGGGGCCACGCGCTCGAGCTCGCCGGCGAGAAGAAAACGGTGGTGTGGACCAACAAGGCGACGGGCGTCAACTATCGCCTCACTCCGACGCGCAACTTCCAGGAAGGCAAGCTGCCGTGCCGCGAATTCTCGACGGTTGTTTCGGCAGCGTCGCGGCAGGATACGGTGAAAGGCGTCGCTTGCCGGCGCGGCGAGGGCGAGTGGGAAATTAGACGCTAGGAGCATCGAAATCGCGCCTCGATGGCTGCCAGCATTCTCGTCGTCGACGACGACGAAAATATCCGTGAGCTGCTCCGGATGCATCTCAGCGCGGCCGGCTACGACGTGCACGTCGCGCGCGACGCGATCAGCGCCGGCTACATGGTGCTGCGCAGCCCGCCGGACCTGATCATCTCGGACGTCAACATGCCGCACATGGACGGCTTCGAGTTCATCGCCGCGCTGAAAGCCGACAAGTCGCTGCCTCACATCCCGGTGATCTTTCTCACTTCGATGGAGGAGGGGGACCAGCGCGGCAAGGAGCTCGGCGCGGTCGGCTATGTCACCAAGCCGGTGCGCGCCGACCGGCTGCTGTCGCTGGTCGCAAAGCATGTGCCCGGCGGCACGCACCCCATCGGATAAGAGCGCGCTACAGAAGCGCTAAGGGCATTCCTTCAGCTCGCTGCCCTCGAGCTGCCGCGCGAGGTCCTTCAGACGCGCCTGCAGCGGCGCGTCGACGCTCGTCACCTGGTACCAGAGCTTCGCCGCGACGGTGTCTCGCGGTCCGACCTCGGCAGTGCGCACGCCCTGGCCGCGCAGCGCGGCGAGCCGCGCCTGCGCCGCTTCCACGCTGCGAAACACGCCGAGCGACACCGCCCAGCGGTGATCGCTGTCATCCTGCACGATGAAGTAGTCCTTGACGCCGAGCGCCCTCAGCTCGGCGGTCTTTTTCAGGGCGGCCTGCCGGCTGCTTTGCGGCGGAATGAATACCCACCAGCTTGTCGTTTCCTCGCTGCGCCGCTGAGTCAGGCGGGAGCCGAGCGCGAGCGGCTCGAGCGCCTTCTCGACGCGTCCTGCGTCGGCCAGGGTGAAGCTGCCCCATTCGAGGCAGGCGACCGGGGGAGGCGCAGGCGCGGGGGGAGGAGGAGCGGGCTTTTGCGCCACCGGCGTGGCCGGCAGGTCGGCCGGGGAGATGATCTTCAGCTTTTCCGGCTCGATCTGGCGACCTATCGGCAGCGGGTCGCCCCCGGCATCGGGTGCCGCGGCGAAACGCCACCAGGCGAAAAACGCCAAGTTGGCGAGAACCAGCAGGAAGAACAGCGTCCTCATCGCGTCACGGCGCGCTCGCTCAGAGCGATGCGCGCCAGGCCGTCTAGCACCAGGTTCTCGATGTAGCGCGACGGCAGCCGCAGCAGCTCGAGCAGCGAGCGAGCGGCGCCTCCCGACACGATGCACAGCGGATTTCCGCCCATCGCGCGGTGCATGCGCTCGACGGCGCCGGCCTGCGCGTGCCGGCAGCCGGTCTCGATCGCGTCGAGCGTATTGCGCGGCGCGTCGCGGTAGCTGCCTTCCTGGAGCGGCAGGCGGCCGGTGTGCTCGTGCAGCACGAAGCGCATCAGGTCGATGCCCGGGGAGATCGCGCCGCCGAGGAACACGCCATCGCCCGACAGCATGTCGATGGTGGTTGCCGTGCCGGCGTTGACGACCAGGCAAGGCCCCGTATGCACGGCGCGCGCGGCCACCAGCGCCGCCCAGCGGTCGGGCCCGAGCTGCTCCGGGCGGTCATAGTGGCTGCGCACGCCGCAGCGCTCCGCTTCGCCGTGCAGCCACAGCGGCTCGGCGTCGAAGATGCTGGTCCAGTTCACGAGCAGCTGGTGCGCGCCCTCGCCGGCGACGTTGGCGATGACGATGCGCTCGGGGTCCTCGTGCGTGGTCGAAAACGGGTTGATGTGGTCGGTCGAGGCGGCGAACTCGATGAGCGACACGGTGGCGATGCTCGCCCAGTCTGCGCCGTCATGCCAGCCCCACTTGACGCGCGAATTCCCGGCGTCGATGGCGAGGATCACGCGGGCCTCGCGGAGAGCACGCGGCCGTTGCGCACAGCGCGCAGCCCGTCGCGCGTCAGCAGCCGCAGCCCGCCGTCGTCGGCAAGGCCGCTCGCCACGCCGCTGATCACGCGGCCGTCGGCGAGCCGCACGCGCAGGCGCTGGCCGGCGTGCGCGTCCATCGCCTCCCAGTCGCGCCGTGCGCTGTCCAGACCTTTGGTTTCGAATTCGTCGAGCGCAGCGACGAGCGAGCGCGCAATGCGAGCGATGATTTCGTTGCGGTCCATTTCCTCGATGAATTGATCCAGCGCCCCCAGCCTGCGGCGCAGGCGAAGCTCAAGACCGGCGTCATGCCGGCAGTTGAGGCCGACGCCGATCACGGCGTGCGTCGCGCCTCTCTGGCTGCGCGTCTCGACGAGGATCCCGCCCAGCTTCGCGCCGTTCACCACCAGGTCGTTGGGCCATTTGAGCGCCGCCTGCGCGACGCCGAGCGCGCGCAGCGCGCGCGCCAGGGCGACGCCGGCGACGAGCGACAGGCCCGCCACCTCGCGCACCGGGCGCTGCAGGCTGCGCGAGAGCGAAAACGTGATGCCTGCGCCCGGCGCGCTGTGCCAGCGCCGGCCGCGGCGCCCGCGGCCCGCGGTCTGCTCCTCGGCCGCGAGCAGCACCGGGCCGGTACAGGGACCTTTCAATAAAACGGAATTCGTCGAGGTGCAGCGCCCGAGCACGCGCACCTGGACGCCGGGTACCACGATCGCGGCTGGGTCAAGACGGTCCATGCCCGCTAGTTTACGCGGCGCCGAAAGCAGGCAGCGCCCCGAGCAAGGACGCCACGGTTCATGCGAGTATCTCCCTCGAAAGGGATCGATTGGCGCTAATCAGAGAGCCGCTCAGGTTGCCGTTCGCGTTTTTCGCCTCCGGCGCGGCGGCGCTGCTGTTCGAAGTGCTTTGGTTTCGCGCGCTTGGCCGCGTGGTCGGCAATACCGTGTGGACGGGGGCGCTCGTGCTCACGGCTTTCATGCTCGGGATGGCGCTCGGCGGCGTGTTGGCCGCGCGCTGGGCGCGGCAGATCCGGCGTCCCGCGCGCGCCTTTGCAGCGGCCGAGATCACAGTCGCGGTCGCGGGAGCCCTGCTCGTCTGGGCCCTGCCCGGATTGGAGGCCTTGATCGGCCAGTGGCTCTCGCCTCTGGTGGAACATTCCACGGCGCTTGCAGGGCTGCGCCTGCTGCTGGCGCTTGCGGCGATGCTGGTGCCTACGACCGCCATGGGCATGACCCTCGCGTTCGGAGTACGAATCCTCGCGCACCAGGACACGACCCGGGCATTGGGCATCCTGTACGCGGCCAATACCTTCGGCGCCTGCGTGGCCCCGCTTCTTGCCGAGTACTACTTGATCGGCGAATTGGGTCTGCGCGGAACGGCGCTGATCGCCGCGTGCCTCAATCTGCTGGCGGCGGTCCTCGCCTTGCAGTATCCGCAGCTTCCCCGCGCCGCTGCACCGGGCGTAGCGACGATCTTTCGCTCGCCAGCCCGGCTGCTTGCCGCAGCCGCAGCCGCCGGTGCTTTGGCGCTGGGGTTGGAGGTCATCTGGTTTCGCCTGCTGATCCTGTATGCGCCGGGCAGCGATACCGCCTTCGCCCTCATGCTCACGATCGTATTGCTCGGAATCGCGCTGGGCGGCGCGCTCGCGCCGCTGCTTGCCCGAGCGTCCTTCGCCTGGGTCGCGGCCGGGAGCAGCCTGGCCGTGGTCGCCGGTTACCTGGTCGCCGGGCCGCTGCATATCCCCGGACCGCCCGAGCTCGTCCACTACGCCATTCCCCTGATGCTGCCGGCGGCGGTGCTTTCGGGTTCCCTATTTACGCTGCTCGGCGCGGAGCTGCGCGCCGGATCGGAAAATCCCCAACCGGCGATCGGCCGGCTTACGACCGCCAATACGCTCGGCGCGGCGGCAGGGGCTGCTTTGGCTGGCCTGGTTCTCCTGCCCCGGCTGGGCATCGAAGGGAGCCTGTTCCTCCTGGCTGCAGGCTACGCGCTGCTGCCCGTGCTGCTGATCGACACTCGCGCCGTGTGGCGGAGCCTGTGGCCGGTCGTGCCGGCCGCGGCCGGACTGCTGTTCTTTCCGTTCGGACGCATGGAGATGCATCTCGCCGAGGCGGCGTTCCCCTATCGATTGAGGAGTGACGCGAAGGTCGTGCAGGTCACCGAGGGCCCGACGACGACGCTGCAGATTCTGCGCTACGAGCGCTTTGGCGGAGCCGCGGCCTGGCGGCTGCTGACCGACAGCTATTCGATGACCGCCATAGACCGTTACACGCTCCGTTACATGCAGCTTTTCGCCTGGCTGCCTCTAAGCTTGCACCCGGAACCGAGGCGCGCGCTGCTCATCAGCTACGGGGCTGGGAACACCGCGCAGGCTCTATTGAGCGAGCCACGGCTGACGCAACTGACTGTCGTCGACGTTTCTCCGGAGATCCTCGCCGCCAGCCGCTTCATCCACGGGGACCGCGACCCGCTGCAGGATCCGCGCGTGCGCCTCGTGAGGGAAGACGGCCGTCACTACCTGCGCACCCGGCGCGAGCAGTTCGACATCATCACCGCGGAGCCTCCCCCGCCCGTGATCGCGGGCGTGGTCAATCTCTACACGCGCGAATACTTCACGGCGCTCGCCGGGCGCCTTGCGCCGGGCGGGCTCGCGACCTACTGGTTGCCGGTAAAGCAGCTCGACCCCTCGGGCGCCCGCGCGGTCATTGCCGCTTTCTGCCACGCGTTCCCCGACTGCACGCTGTGGGTTGGCTCTAGCTACGACTGGATCCTGATGGGGGGCCGGGAGTTCAAACACCGCCCGAGCGCGCAGCGCTTTGCGCGGCTATGGCGGGACCCGGTCGCGGCGCCTCGTCTGGCGGCCAACGGTTTCGAGCAGCCGGCCCAGCTGGGGGCAACGTTCCTCGCCGATGCCGCGGCGCTGCGCGGCTGGTATGGCGCAACGCCTGAACTGACCGATGATCATCCCAAACGCCTGGCCGCAGAAGTGGTGTTCGATCGGCCCCTTGAAGAATACCGGCAATGGCTGCAACCTGAGCGCGCGCTGCGGCATTTTGAAGACTCGACCTGGGTTGCAGCGCACTGGCCTGCCGAACTGATCCGTCAGAGCCTGCCGTATTTCGCCGTGCAGCCGGTGCTCAATGGGGAGATTCCAGCCGACCCGGTGAAGAGCCTGCGCGACGTCGATACCTTGCTGCGACATACGGACTTGCACATACCGGTCCTGTGGCTGCTGGATAGCGACGTGACCGAGCAGGAAATCGTGAATCGGCGCCTGGCGAACGATGGCGCTGAGCGCAGCCTGCGCCCGGAGTACGCCTACCCGCTTGGCGTTCGGGCCCTCGCGGACCGCGACTATGCCCAGGCTGCGGCGCTGTTCGCCGAGGCCGCCGAGCGCAACCCCGGGCAGGCGGGCGCGCTCGCGGCTTATGCGCTGTGCCGCGCCGGATCGCCGCGGCGGGCGGCGGCTGTGAAGGGCGCAAACTTCCTGATGCCCGAGTTGCGTTGCTGGCGCTCGCCCTAGTGCGCTGGCCCTACCCCAGAATCGTCGCCCACCGCGGCGGCGGGTCGCTCGCCCCCGAGAACACGCTCGCCGCAATTCGGCTCGCGGCGTCGCTCGGCTTTCGCGGCGTCGAGTTCGACGTAATGCTGGCCGGCGACGGCACGCCGGTCCTGATCCACGACGAGACGCTCGAGCGCACGACCGGGGTCAAAGGCGAGGTCGCGGTCACGCCGTACCGGGAGCTCGAGAAGCTCGATATCCCGCGCTTTCAGGACGCGGCCCGGCTCTGCCGCGAGCTCGGGGTTTGGGCCAACGTCGAGATCAAACCGGCCCAGGGGCATTCGCGCGCCACGGGCGAAGCCGTCGCAGGCATGGCGAGCGAGCTCTGGCGCGGCGCGCCGCTGCAGCCGGTGCTGTCGTCTTTCTCGAGCGTCGCGCTCGAAGCCGCCCGGGCAGCGGCCCGGGAGCTGCCGCGCGGTCTCCTCGTGGACGAGGTGCCCGCAGACTGGTTGGGCCAGTTGCGCGCGCTCGACTGCGTAGCTCTGCATTGCAATCAGCGGCATCTGGGCGAGCACGAGGCCCGGGCGATCAAGAAAGCGGGCTATGGCTTGCTTTGCTGGACGGTCAATGACCCTGTCGCCGCGCGGCGACTGCTGGGCTGGGGCACGGACTGCCTGGTGACCGACGCCCTTAAGCTGATCGGACCCGTTTTCAAGTAGCGTCATCGGCGCGGGGTTTCGCGCGTTAAACCGTTCCGCAGCAACCACCAACAAGGAGATGACGCATGAAACCCGTTAATTTCGTTACGGTCGCCGCATTCGCGGCGTTCACGCTGCCTGCGCTCGGGCAGACGAGCAGCACACCGCGCATCGACCAGCGGCAAGCCAACCAGGAGCGGCGCATCGAACAGGGCGAGAAGTCCGGGGCGCTTACGAACAAAGAGGCGGCGCGGCTCGAGAAAGGCCAGGCGCGCGTGCAGAAGATGGAAAACAAGGCGCTTGCGGACGGCAAGGTGACGGCGAAGGAGCGCGCCCGCATCGAGAAGGCGCAGGACCGCCAGAGCAAGAAGATCTACCGCGAGAAGCACGACAAGCAGACCGCGAAGTAGCGGTCTAGCGGCCGCCGAGGAATTTCTCGATCGAGGAGACGAGGCGCGGGTCGGTCGGCTCGACCCGCGTCTCGAAGCTCAGGACCTGGCGGCCGCCGCGATCGATCAGGTACTTGTGAAAGTTCCACTGCGGAGCCTTGCCGGTCGTTTTGGCAAGCTCGGCAAACAGCGGATTGGCCGCCGCGCCGCGCACGCTCGACTTGCCGAACATCGGGAAGTCCACCGCGTACTGGTTGACGCAGAAGCTCGCGATCTCCTTGTTGGAGCCGGGCTCCTGGCCGCCGAAGTCGTTCGACGGAAAGCCCAGGATCACCAGCCCGCGCGAGCGGTATTTCCGGTAAAGGTCTTCCAGCCCCTGGTACTGCGGGGTATAGCCGCACCGGCTCGCGGTATTGACGATCAGCACCACGCTGCCGGCGAACTCGCACAGCGAGCGCGGGCGCTCGTCGATGCTTTCCACCGAGCGGTCGAGCAGCGCCGGGCAGGCGGCCATCACCGGGACGTGGATCAGGAACAGAAGGCTAGTAAGGCAGCGGCGCATTCGGCTTGAGCGGCTGCAGCGCGGCCCGAAAATCCCTCTTGATGCGCTCCAGGGCGGCGAGGTTGTCGGCTTCGAAGCGGATCACGATCACCGGCGTAGTGTTGGAGGCCCGGGCGAGCCCGAAGCCGTCAGCATACTCCACCCGCACGCCGTCGATGGTGAGCACCCGCTCGGCGCCGGGGAAGGGCTTGGACGCCTGCAGCTTCGCCACCAGCGCGTGCGGCTCGCCTTCTTCCAGCTTCCAGTGCAGCTCCGGCGTGGAGGGCGCATTGGGCAGGCTCTTCAGCGCCCGATTGGCGTCCTGTTCCTTGGACAGGACCTCCAGCAGGCGCGCGCCGCCGTAGAGAGCATCGTCGAAGCCGTACCAGCGCTCCTTGAAGAACGTATGGCCGGACATCTCGCCTGCGAGCAGCGCGCCGGTTTCCTTCAGCTTCGCCTTGATCAGCGAATGGCCGGTCTTCCAGATGGTCGGCTTGCCGCCGTGGCGCTCGATCCACGGCGCCAGCAGCCGCGTGCTCTTCACGTCGTAGATGATCTCGGCCCCCGGATTGCGGCTGAGCACGTCCTTCGCCAGCAGCATCAGCTGGCGGTCCGGAAAGATGATTTCACCGTCCTTGGTGACCACGCCCAGCCGGTCGCCGTCGCCGTCGAAGGCGAGGCCGAGCTCGCTCTTTCCGGTCTTCAATTTCTCTATCAGCTCCCGAAGATTCTTGGGCTGCGAAGGATCAGGGTGGTGGTTCGGAAAGCGCCCGTCCACTTCGCAGTAGAGCTCCTCCACCTCGCAGCCCAGCCGCCGGTAAAGCCGCGGCGCGAGCATGCCGGCGACGCCGTTGCCGCAATCGACCGCGATGCGAAACGGCCGCGCCAGCCTCACGTCGCCCGCGATGCGCTCGACGTACGCATCGAGGACGTTGGCGGTGCTGCGCTTGCCGCTTCCCTTGCTCAGTTTTCCCGTTTCGATGCTGCGGCGCAGCTCCTGCACGTCCTCGCCCCACAGCGTATCGCCCGCGACCACCATCTTGAGGCCGTTGTAATCGGGCGGGTTGTGGCTGCCGGTGATGGCGACGCAGCTGCCGCAGCCCAGGTGGTGGGCGGCGAAGTAGGCCACCGGCGTCGGCGCCATGCCGATGTCGATGGCGTCGGCGCCCGCGCTGAGCAGGCCCTCGATGAGCGCGGCGCTGAGCTCGGGTCCCGACAGCCGGCCGTCGCGCCCGAGCGCGAACGTCGGCGCGCCGCGCTCGCGCCCGAGCGCGCCGAGCGCCCGGCCGATCTCGCGCACGATCGCCGGCGTCAGGGTGCGGCCGACGATGCCGCGGATATCGTAGGTGCGAAAGATTTCGGCAGGAACGTTCACGGGCTTAGGAATTCGATCAGGCGGCGCGGCAGCCAGTCGTGCCTGCCCGGGAAGGGGCCGGCGAGGAATCCGGCGTGGCCGCCAGTGCGCGGGAATTCTAGCACCAGCGATCGAGCGGCGTTTCGCGCCGCGGCGAGCAGGTCGTGCTCCGGAAGGAAGGGGTCGTTGCGCGCATTGAGCAGGAGCGTCGGCACGCGCACGCGCTCAAGCCACGGCCCGCTCGATGCGCGGCGCCAGTAGTCGTCGGCGTCGCGGTAACCGTGCAGCGGCGCCGTCACGGTGTCGTCGAATTCCCGGAACGTGCGCGCCGCGCGCAGCTTGGCGCGGTCAAAGAGCCCGGGGAACAGCGCGAGCTTGGCGAGCGACTTCGGCTTCAGCGTGGAGAGGAAATGGCGCGTGTAGGTCTCGCGGTTGATGCCGCGATCGAGCGCTCGCCCCGCGGCGCTCAAGTCGATCGGCGCGGAAACGGCGGCTGCGCGGCGCACGATCGAGAGCGCCGCGTCGCCGCGCTCGCCCAGCCATTTGAGAAGCGCATTGCCTCCCAGGGAAATACCGACAGCGTGAACCGGTGAAGAGAATTTCCTCAAGATCCAGTCCACTTCCTCGCTGTCGCCGGAGTGATAGGCCCGCGGCTTGCGATTCGGCTCGCCGGAGCAGCCGCGCCAGTGCGGCATCGCCAGCCGCCAGCCGCTCGAGAGCGCGTGCGCGGCGAGCGCGCGCGCATAATGGCTGTCGGAGCAGCCTTCGAGGCCGTGGAACAGCACCAGCAGGCGCGCGGCGGCCGGCTCGCCGGCGAAGTCGACGTCGATGAAATCGCCGTCCGGCGTTTCCCAGCGCTCGCGTCGCAATGCGACGCGGGCCGGCGGATGCAGCGCCGGGTAGATGGTCTGCAGGTGCCCGCCCGGCAGCCACCAGGGGGCCGTGTAGCCGTTCAATGCAGAATCTTCGGCGGCGCGTCGCGCGGCGCGGCTTCGAGCTGCGCCGGGGCCGGCGAGGCGTGGTGCACGATCATGCGCCATCCCGCCGGCGTGCGCAGGTAGACGTTGGTCGCGATGACCGGCGGGCGGGGGCGCGGGTCGCCTTCGACGGTGAAATTCTCATGCACGCTGTGCACCGCGAGCATCATCCCGGAAATGGCCACTTGAAGGCTGGTCTGCACGCGGGCGCCGGGCCCGCCGGCAAAGATCCTGGCCCAGCCCCTCCGTACTTCGTCCTGCCCGGTGAGGCGCGGGCCGGTGGGATGGATGCAGACGATGTCCTCGTCTTCGGCCCACACCGCCATCATGCCGTCGAGGTCGCAGCGCTCGAGCGCCTCATAGAAAGCGTTCTCGGCGTCCTGCGCAGCCGGAAAGATCTTGCTGCTCACAGGGCGCGCACTTCGGCAAGCACGCGCTCGACCGACAGGTCGTTCATGCAGCGGAAATGCCCGAGCGGGCACACGCGTGCGTAGCAGGGGCTGCAATCGAGGTGCAGCCAGACGACCCGCGCGGCAGGCGAAGCGGGCGGCGTATGCTCCGGGTCCGAAGAGCCGAAGAGGGCCACCTGCGGCCGGCCGAGCGCCGCGGCGATGTGCATCAGGCCGGAATCGTTGCTGACGACGAATGCCGCGCCGGCGATGAGGTGGATGGCTTCATCGAGCGTCGTCTTGCCGATGAGGT
The DNA here is from genome assembly GCA_005881595.1 of Betaproteobacteria bacterium. GTDB lineage: Bacteria > Pseudomonadota > Gammaproteobacteria > Burkholderiales > SG8-39 > SCGC-AG-212-J23. The sequence goes on from VBBY01000012.1 coordinate 11,787, forward strand.
TGTTTCCCGGAATGCCGGCGCCCGACTCGCGGTCGCTGCCCGAGCCCAGGAGAACGACCTCGATGCCGAGGCACAGCGCCAGCTCCTTGAAGTAGGGCCAGCGCTTGGCCGGCCCGTACTCCGCGCCGGGGCACAGCACGGCATAGGGACCTTCGAGCCGGAAGCGGCGCGTCGCGGCCGCCACCTCGCCCGGCGCGACGCGCAGCCGCGGCGCCGGCAGCGGCTGCTGCGGGGCTTTGCCAGGCGGCTCGGACAGGCGCGCGTAATGCAGCGCCATCGCCGCCGCCTGCTTCTTGTACAGCAGATTCAGCAGGCCATAGCGCGATTCGCCGACGTAGCCGCTGCGCAGCGGAATGTCGGCGAAAAAAGGCACCAGCGCCGACTTCCAGGTGTTCGGCAGCACGATGGCCTGGTCGTAGCCGCGCAGCTTCAGCGTGCGGCCCAGCTTCCAGCGCTCGCGCAGCTGCAGCGCGCCGTGGCGGAAAGGCGCCGCGATCACTTCCCTCACCTCGGGCATGCGCCGCGCGACCGCCGCCACCCACTCCGGCGCGAGCAGATCGATCTCGACGCCGGGCAGTTTCTCGCGCAGGCGGGCGAGAAGGGGCTGCGCCATGAGGGCGTCGCCGATCCAGCTTGGTGCGACGACGAGGATGCGTGGCAAACGCTTAGTGACCTCTTACGGGTGCGCCCTTATAGACGTACTTCGTCCCGCAGTACGGGCAGAGCACTTCGCGCTCCCTGGCGACGTCGAGGAATACGCGCGGATGGCGCGACCAGAGCGGCGCTCCCGGCAGCGGGCAATGCAATGGCAGGTCCTTCTGCGTCACCTCGACCAGGCGGGCGTTGTCGGTGCTCACCGTTTTTTTGCCGCCACCGGAGTGAGCCAATGGCGATGCTTGTCGTCCTTGCCGTTCACCACGTCGAAGAATGCTTTCTGGATTGCCTGGGTGACCGGCCCGGCCCGGCCTGTGCCGATCGTGCGGCCGTCGAGCTCGCGGATCGGCGTCACCTCGGCCGCAGTGCCGGTAAAGAAGCATTCGTCGGCAATGTAGATGTCGTCGCGCGTCAGCCGCTTCGCCCCGACCTTGTAGCCGAGCCCTTCGGCCAGCTCGATCACCGAGGAGCGGGTGATGCCGGTGAGCGCAGAGGTGAGCTCGGGTTCCCAGATTTTTCCATCCTTGACCAGGAAAATGTTTTCTCCCGCTCCTTCCGCGACGTAGCCCTCGACGTCGAGCAGCAACCCCTCGTCGTAGCCGTGCTGCGTCGCCTCCAGGGTCGCGAGCACCGAGTTCGGGTAGGTGCCCGACATCTTGGCGCGCGCCATGGTGACGTTGACGTGGTGACGCGCGTATGAGGAGGTCTTCACGCGGATGCCCTTGGCGAGCGCATCGGGCCCGAGATAGGCGCCCCAGGGCCAGGCGGCGATGGCGACGTGCACTCTAGCGCCGACCGGCGACACGCCCATCTTCTCCGAGCCGTAGAACGCGATCGGGCGGATGTAGCAGGCGTCGTGCTGGTTCGCCCGCACGACCTCGAGCTGCGCCTCCATCAGCTGCTCGCGCGTGAACGGGAGCTGCATCATGTAGATGTGGGCGGAATTGAACAGGCGATCGGTGTGCTCCTTCAGGCGGAAGATCGCCGTGCCGATCGCGGTCTGGTAGGCGCGCACGCCCTCGAACACCGCAAGCCCGTAATGCAGCGAATGCGTCAGGACGTGGGTGGTGGCCGAGCGCCACTCCACCAGTTTGCCGTCGTACCAGATCGAGCCGTCGCGGTCCGCCATGGAAAGCGGCCCGCCCGAGCCTTTGGCTTGCGGCATCAGTTGGTCTCCCTGCTGGTCTAAAGGGCTATTTTATATGCTGCCATAGCTCGCGCACCGCAGCGACGTGCGCTGCCACCTGCGCGTGCGGCACTCGCGCGTATCGCGCTCCGTTCAGGCGCAGGGCGTGCTGGGTGCGGCGGTACTCGCGATAGGCGCTCCGGCAGCGCTCGGCGAGCTGTTTCGGCAGCAAGCCGAGCTCGGCGGCCATGCCGAGCAGCGCGATATTGCCGAGATTTCTCGTAAGCGCAGGAAATTCATGCGCGCGGGCGAGCACCAGGTACTGCACCGTGAACTCGATGTCGATCATGCCGCCGGCATCGTGCTTGATGTCGAACAGGCCGGATTTGTTCGGGTGCGCGGCATGCATCTTTTCGCGCATCGCAAGAATTTCTTTTGCCAACGCGGCCGGCTCGCGCGAGCGCCGCAGGATGCGTTCCCGGATCGATTCAAAAACCTGTCCCACCCGCGAGTCTCCGGCGGAATAGCGCGCGCGGCTGAGCGCCTGGTGCTCCCAGACCCAGGCGTCGTGCTCCTGGTAGCGCGCGAACGCCTCGATCGGGGACACCAGCAGCCCGGCGGCGCCGCTCGGCCGCAGCCTCAGGTCGGTATCGAACAGCACGCCGGCCGGGGTTCGCGCGGTAAGCCAGTTGTTGAAGCGCTGCGCGAGCCGCGCGTAGGCCTCCGGCGCCTGCTCGCGCGCATCGTCGTACAGAAAGATGAGGTCGAGGTCCGAGGCATAGCCGAGCTCCTTTCCGCCCAGCTTGCCGTAGCTGATTACCGCGAAGCGCGGCGCGCCTTCGAGATGCCTGCCGCCGAGCTCGCTCCAGACCTGCTCCAGCGAGATCTCCAGAACCAGGTCGGCGAGCGCAGACAGGTGGTCGGCGAGCCGCTCGACGCCGAGCAATCCGGCCAGATCCTGCGCGAGCAGCCGGAACACCTGCGCCTGGTGCATCTCGCGCAGCAGGTTCATGCGGCGCTCGGCGTCGCCCTGGTGCGCGGCGAGCCGGGAACGCAGCTCTCGCGCGAAGGCGTCGAGCTCGGGCGGCGCGTAAAGCAGGCGATCGTCGAGCAGCTCGTCGAGCAGCAGCGGATGGCGCGTCACGAACTCGGCCGCCCAGCTCGAGGCGCCGATGATCCGCGTGACGCGCTCGAGCGCCTGCGGATTCTCGGCCAGCAGGGCGAGGTAGGCGGCGCGGCTCGCGATCGCTTCGACGAGATCGACGCCGCGGGCGAGCGTGGCCTGCGGATCGGCGGTGGCGGCGGCTGCCTTCGCGAGCGCCGGCACCAGCGCGTCGAGCCGGCGCCTGGAGTCGGCGGGGAGCGCCGCGTAGCGCTGGCTGGAGCGCAGCGCGTCGAGACGCGGATGCTCGGGCCACGCAGCGGCTGGCGCATCGCGTTCGGCGAACACGCTGTCGAAATGGCGCGAGACCGCATCGCGCACCGACTGCAGGCGGGCGGAAAAGGCCTCCCAGGAAGCAAAGCCGGACATCTTTGCCAGGCGCGCGCGATCCTCTTCGTCTGCTGGCAGGTCGTGGCGCTGCGCGTCGTCGAGGTACTGCAGCCTGTGCTCGACGTTGCGCAGCAAGACGTAGGCGTCGGCAAGCTCGCGCGCGGCTTGTTCAGGAAGAAGATTTTTCTTTGAAAGGACCGAAAGCACCTCGAGCGTTGGCCGCACCGTCAGCGCCGGGTCGCGCCCGCCGCGGACGAGCTGCAAGGCCTGCGCCACGAACTCGATTTCGCGGATGCCCCCCGGACCGAGCTTGACGTGCTCGGCAAGCTCGCGCCGCGCCACCTCGCGGCGCACTTCGGCGTGTAAACGCCGCATCGCGCCGAGCGTTGCATAGTCGAGGTACTTGCGGAACACGAAGGGCTGCACGATCCTCATCAGCTCCGCGTGATGCGAGCCGGTCAGCGCTCGCGCCTTCAGCCAGGCATAGCGTTCCCACTCACGCCCATGCGCGATCAGATAGGTTTCCAGGGAATCAAAGCTGCAGGCGAGCGGGCCCGCATCGCCGAACGGCCGCAGCCGCATGTCGACGCGGAAAGCGAAACCGTCCTCGGTGATCTCGGCGAGCAGCCGGATCAGCCTCCTGCCGGCCGTCTCGTAGCGCTCCTGCTGGTCCGCCGACCCCGGGTACAGAAACACGAGGTCGATATCGGAGGAGACGTTCAGCTCGCGGCCGCCGAGCTTGCCCATGCCGACGACCACCAGGCCCTCGGCGCCGAGCCAGCGCAGCGCGGTCGAAATCTCGAGCTCCGCAAGATCGCTCATCGCGCCGCAAACTTCGTCCAGATTTGCCCGCCGCGACAGGTCGCGCGCCATGACGCGCAGCAAGACGCGCTGCCTCAGCCGACGAAAGCGGCGCTTCAGGCCCGCTTCGTCATCGTGCTGCGCGCCCGCGAGCGCGTGCGCCATTTCGTCGCGCGCGAAGGCTGCGGGATCGGCGAGCTCGGCGCTGAGCTCGGGACGCGCCGCGAGGAGCCGCGCGGCGTACCGTGAACTGGCAATTTCCTCAATCGGTTCCGACATCTACGGTTAAAATGGAAGCCTGAAACTCAATTCCACCATGAAGCCGCTGTGGCGCGCCATCGAAGCGCTCGCCTGGATCGCGTTTTTTGTCTTCGCGACGCTGGTGCTCGCGCTGCGCTTCTGGCTGCTGCCGGACATCGAGCGCTATCGCGGCGACATCGTCGCGGCGATCGAGCGCAGCGTCGGCCTGCCGGTCAAGATCGGCGGCATCGAGGCAGGATGGCTCGGCCTGCGCCCGCGCATCAGCCTCTCCGACGTGCACCTCTACGACCACCAGGGCCGCGAGGTTCTGGCGCTGCCTTCGATCCGGAACGTCGTCTCGTGGCGCTCGCTGCTGTACGGCCAGATTCGGCTGCATTCGCTCGCCGTCGACGGGCCGCGGCTCGACGTGCGCCGCGACGCGGACGGCGCCTTGTACGTCGCCGGCATGAAGCTCGCGGCCGACGGCGAGCGCCGCTTCGCCGACTGGCTGCTCGGGCAGGAGGAGATCGTCATCAGCAACGCCGAGATCGAGTGGCGCGACGAGAAGCGCGCCGCGCCGCCGCTGGCGCTTTCCGCGCTGAACCTGCGGCTGCGAAATTCCGGCGACCGGCATTCTATCGGGCTCACGGCGCGTCCGCCGGAGGAGCTGGGCTCGAGCGTCGAATTGCGCGCCCAGCTCGAAGGCCGCAGCGCTACCGATCCCGCGGCCTGGAACGGCCGGCTCTACGCCCAGCTCGGCTACACCGACCTCGCTGCCTGGCGGGCGTGGCTCGACTACCCGCTCGATGTGCGCGCAGGGCAGGGCGCGATCCGCGTCTGGACCACGCTCGAAAACGGCCGCGTGAAAGAGGGCACGGCGGACGTCGCGCTCTCCAACGTCAGCGCGCGCCCGGCGCATAATCTTGCGCCGCTCGAGCTCGTGTCCGTGCGCGGGCGCCTGCAGGGTCGCACGCTCCGCGACGGCTATGAATTCAGCGGTCGCGGGGTAGCCCTCAGCGCTGAAAACGGACTGGCCATCCCGGCCACCGATTTCCAGCTCGTCCTGAAGCCGGGAGCGACCGGCGCCGACGCCTCGGGCGCGGCGGCGGCGAACGTGGTCGAGCTCGAGCCGCTCGCGCAGCTCGCGGCCACGCTGCCCTTGCCCGCGGACGTGCGCCGGCTCCTGGCCGATCTGGCGCCGCGCGGCCGGCTGCTCGATACGAAGCTCGAGTGGGGCGGCGATCTCGCCGCGCCGAAGCGCATCTCGGTGCGTGCCCGCTTTGCCGATCTCGGCATGCACGCGCGCGGCGAGGTGCCGGGATTCTCGGGACTGTCGGGAAGCATCGAGGCGAGCGAGGCGAAGGGCAGCGTGTCCCTGGCGTCGCGCAAGGCCGAGCTCGATTTTCCGCGCATTTTTCCCGAGCCGCGCATCCCGCTCGAAACCCTGAACGGGCGCATCGACTGGGAGCGCCAGGGCGAGCGCCAGGTCGCAGTGCGGTTCTCGTCGCTCAACTTTTCCAACGCTCAGCTCAGCGGCAACGCCTCCGGTGCCTATACCTACACCGGCAGCGGCCCCGGCACGATCGACCTCTCGGCGCAGCTGAACCGCGCCGACGGCGCGCAAGTCGCCCGCTACCTGCCGCTGCCGGAGATCATGGGCAAGGCGACGCGCGACTGGCTCGCGGCCGGGATCGTCTCCGGGCAGGCAAGCGACGTACGGTTGCGCCTGCGGGGCGAGCTGCGCGATTTTCCCTTTGCCGACCCTGCCAAGGGCCAATTTCTGGTTTCAGCGCGCGTCGAAAAGGGCGTGCTGAACTACGCCAACGGCTGGCCGCTCGTCTACGACATCGATGGCGAGCTGCTGTTCGAGCGCGACAGGATGGAGATCGTCGGCCGCCGCGGCACGCTGCTGGGCGCGCAACTCGAGAACGTGCGCGTCGGTATTCCGAGCCTGGCCGCGCGCGAGCGGCTGGTCGTCATCAGCGGCCAGGCGGACGGAAATACCGGCGACTTTCTCAAATTCATCGACGCGACGCCGGTAAAGCGCATGACCGGCGGCTTCACCGAACAGATGAGCGCGCTCGGCAAGGGCAGGCTCCACCTCAAGCTGGAGCTGCCGATCGGGAACTTCGCCGCGACGAAGCTGGCGGGCGAGTACCAGTTCGCCAACAACAGCCTCACCCTGCATCCGCAGCTGCCGCCGGTCGAGCACGCCACCGGCAAGGTCGGCTTCACCGAGTCCACGCTCGCGGTGAACGACGTGCGGGGACGCCTGTTCGGCGGCCCGCTCGCCGTCAGCGGCGGTTCGCGCCCTGGCGGGGGCGGTATCGAGGTGGTGGCGAAAGGCGAGGCGACGCTCGCCGGCGTGCGGCCGGTCTTCGACTCTCCGTGGCGCCGCTACCTGAGCGGCGCGGCGGGCTACAGCGCAACGCTGCAGGTGCGCGACGGGCGCACGCGGATCAGCGTCGAGTCGCCCCTGCGCGGCATCTCGAGCGTGCTGCCCGCGCCGCTCGCGAAAAGCGCGCCCGAGGCGCTGCCGTTGCACATCGAGGTGATCCCAGCCGACGGCGGCGCGCGCGAGCGCATTTCGCTCAGGCTCGGGCGCCTGGCCGCCGCGGAATTCGACCTCCGGCGCCAGGGCGAGGCGATGGTCGTGCAGAAGGCGGCGATCTGGCTCACGCCGAGCCCCGGGCAGCCGGTGCAGCTTCCGGAGCAGCCGGGCACGCGAATTTACGGCTCGCTCGCCGCGCTCAACATCGACCGCTGGATCGCGCTGGCGGCCGGTGACGGCGGCGGCGCGGTTGCCGTCGATCTGGATGTGAAGGTCGGCGCGCTGGACGTCTATGGCAAGCGGATCAACGAGGTCTCGATGCGCGGTTCCGTCGATGCCGCCGGCTGGTCCGCGATGCTCACCGCCAGGGAACTCGCCGGGAACCTGTCCTACCGTAGCGGCCAGCTGATCGCGCGCCTTACGCATCTGCAGGTCCCGGAAGACTACCCCGGGGCCAAGCCCCAGGAGCTCATCCAGCCCAAGGATCTGCCCGCGGTCGACCTCATCACCGAGCGCTTCATCTACCACCAGAAGGAGCTCGGCCGCGTCGAGGTGGTGGCGCAACCCGCAGGGGAGGATTGGCGGCTAGAGAAGCTGGCGTGGGTGACTCCCGAAGCATCGCTTACCGGAAAAGGCCTCTGGCGTCCCGGCAGCCCGTCGCGCACGTCGGCGGACTTCGAGCTCGCCGCCGCCGATTGCGGCAAGTTCCTGGAGCGCGTGGGCTATGCCAACCTCGTCAAGGGCGGCAACGCGAGGCTGCAGGGCTCGCTCGCGTGGAACGGCGATCCGCTGGCAATCGACTACCCGAGCCTGTCCGGCCACGTGCAGATGCAGGCCGAGGACGGCCAGTTCCTCGAGGTCGATCCCGGCCTGGGCAAGCTGGTGTCCCTGATGAGCCTGCAGGCGCTGCCGCGGCGCCTGACGCTCGACTTTCGCGACGTGTTCTCCAAGGGCTTCCAGTTCGATCGCATCGCCGCCGACGCGCAGATCAACCGCGGCCTGATGGCGATCAGGGAGTTCCGCATGCGCGGCTCGGCCGCCCAGGTCGAGATGAACGGCGAGGTCGACCTCGCGAACGAGACGCAGAACCTGCGGGTACGAGTGGTGCCGAGCCTGGGCGACTCGGCGTCGACGGTGCTGGCGTTCCTCAATCCGCTGCTGGTATTTCCGGCCGCGCTGGCGCAGCGCATCCTGAAGGACCCGCTCGGCCACATTTTCGCTTTCGACTACTCGATCACCGGCTCCTGGGTCGATCCGAAGGTCGCCAAGATGGGCGTCAACGCCACGCGGGTCAACGACGAAGTCGTGCCGGACAGCAAATAGCCATGCCGAGCTCGCGAGTCGCCGCGCTGCAAATGGTCTCGACGCCCGAGGTGATGGCGAACCTCGAGTCGGCCGACAGGCTGATCGCCGCGGCAGCGGCGGCCGGCGCGCGGCTGGTGGCGCTGCCCGAGAACTTCTATCTCATCGGCCGGCACGAAGCCGACAAGGTCAGAGTACGAGAGCCCGAGGGCGAGGGCCCGATCCAGAGCTTTCTCGCCGCCGCCGCGCGGCGCCACCGCGTCTGGATAGTCGGCGGCACCGCCCCCATATCCTGTGCGGACCCGGGCCGCATCCGCAGCGCCTGCCTGGTGTTCGACGATACCGGGAGGCGGGTGGCACGCTACGACAAAATGCATCTGTTCCGCTTCGAGGCGGGCGACGAGCGCTACGACGAGTCGCGCACGCTCGAGGCGGGCGAGAGCGCGGTCGCGGTGCAAAGCCCCTTCGGGCGTCTCGCGCTGTCGGTTTGCTACGATGTGCGCTTCCCCGAGCTGTACCGCGAGCTCGGCGATTTCGACGCCATGTTCGTTCCATCGGCCTTTACCGTGCCCACTGGTGCCGCTCACTGGGAAACGCTGCTGCGCGCCCGCGCCATCGAGAACCAGGCGTACGTCATTGCGCCGGCTCAAGGCGGGTTGCATGCGAGCGGCCGCCGTACTTACGGGCACAGCATGATCGTCGACCCGTGGGGCCAGGTCCTGGCGGTGCGCCCCGAAGGCGAAGGGGTGTTGCTCGCCGAAATCGACACCGGGCGAGTGCAAGAGGTGCGCGCGTCGCTGCCCGCCGTTGCGAACAGGAGACTGAATTGATCCTCGAAACTGCAAAGAGCACCTTGCTTGCCCCCTTCGAGCTGGAATCCGGCAAGCTCGAGCGGGTATTCGGCACGCTCGCCGCCCGCAAAGTGGATTACGCCGATCTCTATTTCCAGCACTCGCGCTTCGAGGGCTGGAGCCTGGAGGAAGGCATCGTCAAGTCGGGCAGCTTCAACATCGAGCAGGGGGTGGGGGTGCGGGCCATTTCCGGCGAGAGGACCGCTTTCGCCTATTCCGATGAAATCAGCTTCAACGCGCTGCAGGATGCCGCACGAGCGACGCGCGCGATTGCCGCTGCGGGCCAGAGCCGAAGGATCAAGTCGAATCAGGGATCTCTTCCCGTGCCGCTGTATCGCGCGATCGATCCGACCGCCTCCCTCGACTCCGCCGACAAGGTGGCGCTGCTCGAGAAGCTGGAGAGGAAATGCCGCGCCCTCGACCCGCGCGTCACGCAGGTGATGGCGAGCCTGGGCGGCGAGTACGAGGTGGTGCTGATCGCGCGCGCCGACGGCAGCATCGCCGCCGACGTGCGGCCGCTGGTACGCCTGTCGGTGCAGGTGATCGCCGAGCAGAACGGCCGGCGCGAGACCGGCTCCGCGGGCGGCGGCGGACGGGGGGACTATTCGCACTTCACCGAGGCCAGGCTCGATGAATACGCGCGCCACGCGGTGTCGCAGGCGCTCACCAACCTGGAGGCGCGGCCCGCACCGGCCGGAACGATGACCGTGGTGCTCGGTCCCGGCTGGCCGGGGGTGCTGCTGCACGAAGCGGTCGGCCATGGTCTCGAAGGCGACTTCAACCGCAAGGGCAGCTCGGCGTTCGCCGGGCGCATGGGACAGCGCGTAGCCGCGCCCGGCGTCACGGTGGTCGACGACGGCACGCTGCCCGGACGGCGCGGCTCGCTCACCGTCGACGACGAAGGCAATCCGACGCAGCGCACGGTGCTGATCGAGGACGGCGTGCTGCGCGGCTACATGCAGGACAGCCTGAATGCGCGCCTGATGAAGATGCCGCTCACCGGCAACGCTCGGCGCGAGTCCTTCGCCCACGTCACCCTCCCGCGCATGACCAATACCTACATGCTCGCCGGCTCGCACGATCCCAGGGAGATCATCGCCAGCGTCAGGAAAGGCCTTTACGCGACCAACTTCGGCGGCGGGCAGGTCGACATCACCAACGGCAAGTTCGTGTTCTCGGCTGCCGAGGCCTACCTGATCGAGGACGGCAAGGTCACGCACCCCGTGAAAGGCGCGACGCTGATCGGCAACGGGCCCGACGCGCTGACGCGCATCAGCATGATCGGCAACGATCTCGCGCTCGACTCGGGCATCGGCACCTGCGGCAAGGAGGGGCAAAGCGTTCCGGTGGGCGTTGGCCAGCCCACCTTGAAAATCGAGGGCCTCACGGTCGGGGGTACCGCCTGACGCATTTTCTCCCGGATGGGGAGTCCGTTGCGCAGGAGATCCCCGACGGCGCGCTGATCGGGCTGCCGCCGGACTACTCGCTGCCGGCGATGGAGGTGGTGCGGGCCTTGATCCGTCGGCGGGCTCGGGGACTCAAGCTTTTGGGGGTTCCCGTGTTGGGATTTTCTGCAGATCTGCTGATCGGCGCAGGCTGCGTCGCCGAGATCGAGACGAGCGCCGTGTCGCTCGGCGAGGCGGGGCTCGCGCCGCGTTTCACCGAAGCAGCGCAGAACGGCGAGATCGAGATACGCGATGCAACCTGCCCGGCGATCCACACCGCGCTGCAGGCAGCCGAGAAGGGCGTGCCTTTCATGCCGCTGCGCGGCGTTCTCGGCTCGGATCTCCTCAAGCACCGAAACGACTGGAAAGTCGTCAACAATCCACTGAATTCAGGGACAGACCCCATTTTGCTCGTCCCTGCTGTTCAGCCCGACGTTGCTTTGTTCCACGCGCGCTGGGCCGATGAAGCCGGCAACGTGTGGATCGGGCGCCGCAGGGAGCTCGCCACCATCGCGCACGCCGCAAAAGCAACTTACGTGACCTATGAAGAGAAGCGCCCCGGCGACATGCTTGAGGATGAACTTCTCGCCCCTGGAATATTGAACTCGGTGTACGTGACGGCGGTGGCACGAGCGGAGCGCGGCGCCTGGCCGCTCGGCGTCGCGGAGGTATACGGCATCGACGACGCGCACCTCGCGCACTACGCGCGCGCCGCGAGGACGCGTGAAGGCTTCCAGCGCTACCTGGACGAATTCGTTTGTACAAGAAAGAAGAACTCCTTGCCTGCGTGATTGCCCGGCTGATCGGCGAGGCGCGCCACGTCGCCATCGGCGCCGCGTCCCCGATCCCTGCGACCGGAGCTTTTCTCTTAAAAGCCGAAAAACCGTCATTGCGCGTCTCGCTGCACCAGCGCCGGCGCGCTAACCCCTTCACCGAAGGCTCGCGCGAGCTGTTCGACCTCGCCGGGCAGGGGCGCATCGACGTGTTCTTTCTCGGCGGCGCGCAGATCGACGGCGAGGCCAATATCAACCTGGTGCGCGCCGGAGAGAAGCGCTTTCCGGGTTCCTTCGGCTCGGCGTTCATGTACGCGGTGATCCCGCGCACGATCCTCTTCCGCGAGGAGCACTCGCGGCGCGCGCTGGTGCCCCGCGTCGAGTTCGTCTCGGCACGCGGCGAGCCTTTCGCCCTGCTGACCGGCATGGCGCTCTTTTCCTGGCAGAAGGAGGCGCGGCGCTTCCGCCTGGAAAGCGTGCATCCGGGACATGACGTCGACGAGATCCACGCCGAAACGGGTTTCGGCTTCGATTCGCCCGCTCGCGTCTCGACCACCCCCGGCCCGACCGCGGTGCAGCTGGCGCTGCTGCGCGGCCGGGTGGCGAAGGAAATCGCAGCCGATTATCCGGAGTTCGCTGCCCGGGTATGGGACGCCTGATACCATAGACAGCGCGCCGAGGAGCTCAGCATGGACACAAAAACCAGGCATTTCGACCGGACCACCGAGGACGTCGGCAATATCGTGCTGCTCGAGCACGTCAACGTGACGCAGCCCGACCAGCGGCCGACGACGCTGTTCTACGTGGTGGCGCTCGGCGGCACGCGCGACCCGTATATTTTTGTCGGCCTGGAGAACATGTGGGTCAACTACGGCCGCACGCAGATCCACATGCCGAGCCGCGACCCGCAGATCCTGCGCGGCACGATCGGCTTCGTGGTGCCGGAGCTCGACGCTCTCAAGAAGCGCATGGAACGAGTCGCTCCCGGTCTGAAGGGCAGCAAATTTTCGTGGCAGGAGAAGGACGCTGCGGTGGAAGCGACCTGTCCCTGGGGCAATCGCGTGCGCTGCCATGCGCCGGGAGCGGAGTTCGGCGACACCGAGCTCGGGATCGTGTACGTGGAGTTTGACGTGCCGCCGGGCAGCGCCGACGGGATTGCGCGCTTCTACACCGAGATCCTGGCTGCGCCGTCGAAAGTCGTGAAGCGCCAGGGGGCGCCCTCGGCGGAAGTGCCGATCGGGCGCGGCCAGCGCCTGTGGTACACCGAAACGCGCGCGCCGATCCCGCCTTACGACGGTCACCATATCGAGATCTACATCGCCGACTTTTCGACGCCCTACAAGAAGCTGCTCGAGCGCGGCCTCATCACCATGGAGACCGGCGAGCACGAGTGGCGCTTCCAGAGAATCGTCGATCCGAAATCGAACCAGCCGCTGTTCGAGATCGAGCACGAAGTGAGAAGCCTGAAGCACCCGCTCTACGCGCGGCCGCTGGTCAACCGCAACCCGCAGCAGACGAACACGGCTTATCAGCGCAACCAGGACGCGTTCCGCGGCACGTATTGAAAGGCGGGGCGTCGGATGAGATGAACAAACCCCTGCGTCTGTGGAACGACTACGATCGCCCGCATGCCGACTTGCGCGAGGCGATCGAGCGCATGGAGCGCGCGGGCGAGCTGCTGCGCATCCGCGGTGCCGACTGGAAACTGGAGATGGGCACGCTCGCCGAGATCGTCTACCGGCAGGACCATCCGCCGGCGATCCTGTTCGAGGACATCCCTGGCTACCCGGGCTGCCGCGCGGCGTCGGGCCTCACCAATTCCGCGCGCCGGATGGCGATCACGCTCGGCTTCCCGGTGCCGTCGCATCCGCTCGACGTGGTGCGCGCCTATCGCGATCGAATGAAGGTGCACAAGCCGATTCCGCCGCGCGTAGTAAACGACGGGCCGGTCCTGGAAAACGTACTGAAAGGCAGTGATGTAAACGTCCTGAAATTCCCCGCGCCGCTCCTGCACGAGCACGACGGCGGGCGCTACATCGGCACCGACGACCTGGTGATCATGCGCGACCCGGAGGAGAACTGGGTGAACTGCGGCACCTACCGCGCGATGGTGCACGGCCCGGACAAGGTCGGGTTGTGGATGTCGCCCGGCAAGCACGGGCGCCAGATCCGCGAGAAGTATTTCAAGCAGGGCAAGCCCTGCCCGGTGCTGATCAGCTGCGGCCACGATCCGCTGCTGTTCCTCGCCGGCGGCAACGAGATCCGCTTCGGCTTGTCGGAATACGACTACGCGGCCGGGCATCGCGGCGCGCCGTACGAGGTCGTCGAAAGCGAGCTCCACGGCCTGCCGATGCCGGCGCACGCCGAGATCGTGCTCGAAGGCGCGCTGCACCCGGGAGACACGCTGCCCGAGGGTCCGTTCGGCGAATTCACCGGCTACTACGCCGGCGGGCGCAGCGAGCAGCCGGTGGTGCGCGTCGAGCGCATCTATCACCGCAACGACCCGATCCTCGGCCTTGCCTGCCCGATGGTGCCGCCTTCCGACTTCTCGTACTCCAAGAGCGTCATGAAGGCCGGCATGATCTGGGACGAGGTCGAGCGCGCCGGCCTGTCAGGGGTGCGCGGCGTGTGGGTGCACGAGCCGGGCTGCGCGCGCATGTTCAACGTCATCTCGATCAAGCAGGCCTACGCCGGCCATGCGAAGCAGGCGGCGCTGCTCGCCGCGAGCTGCCAGTCGGGCTCCTACCTCGGCCGCTTCGTGGTGGTCGTCGACGACGACGTCGACCCGGCGAACCTCAACGAGGTGCTCTGGGCGATGTGCACGCGCTGCGACCCGGCCGAGGACATCGACATCCTGCGCCGCACCTGGAGCGGGCCGCTCGATCCGCGTCTGCCGGAGGGCGTGACCTGGAACTCGCGCGCGGTCATCGACGCCTGCCGGCCCTTCGAAATGCTCAAGGACTTTCCGCCGGTGGTGAAGGCCTCGGACGAGCTGCGCGACAAGGTGCGGCAGAAGTTCGAGGATCAGTTGAAGAAGCGATAGTCTGGGTTGGGCAGGGCAACGGTGTCTGAGCGAGCTAGGGGCGTCGGCGCGTTACATCCCGCTCAGACCGCAGTCAGGCGGCCGCGGTTCAGAGAGACTTAGTTAAAAAACCGTACAGCACTCGCGTTGGTGAAACCGCCAGTGATATAGGCGTCGGGACGGCAAGGTCGAATCAAGCATGCCAAAAGGCACAAAGAGGAACACTCGCGCGCGCGTCGCAGCCCGCTGCCATGGGGCTTGCCTCGTGTGTTTGCGCCGCAACAAATCGACTTCATTCGTGAACTGATAGATCGCCGCGGTGACAGCGCGGCGGTCATCCTCCGATTCAGTGCCGGGTAGCGTTCGGGGCCCGGTTCTTCGGGGCTTGAAAGACAGCCGGCTCGCTCATAATTACATTTTTTTTGGCCGAATGCGGTGCCCCTGCGGGCGCCGTTGACCAGGGCTTGAAAGTTCGCTCCCGGGTCCACATTTTCCCTTCCGCAAGACAACCCAACTCAAGGAGGACACCGCTATGTTTAGCAGTCTTACCGGGTTCGAGGGCGGCCTGTTCGAGGACTTTAGGCGCCTGCAGGAGGAGATCGACAATCTCTTCGACCAATGGCCGGCGACGACGGGCGTTCGCTCGGTCGCGCGGGGAACTTTCCCCCCGATTAACGTGGGCGCGACGCCCGACCACCTCGAGATCTACCTCTTCGCTGCTGGCCTCGATCCGAAGAAGATCGAGCTTTCGATGCAGCAGAACCTGCTTACCGTGACCGGCGAACGGGAGTTGCCGCCGAACGAGGCGGTGACCTACTACCGCCGCGAGCGCTTCACCGGTGATTTCCGCCGCGTCGTCACGCTCCCCGAGGACGTGGATCCCGATCGGGTCGAGGCGCGTTACCGGGACGGCGTGCTGCAGATCACGGTCAAGCGCAAGGAATCGGCGAAGCCGCGCACGATCCAACTCAACTAACACCACCGAGGAGAAACTCATGGCAGAAACCAAAGAAGTCGCCACGCGCCAGCCCGATGCGCTGCAGCGCGAGGGCCGCCGTCCGGAGCTCGTGCTGCGGCCCGCGACCGATATTTTCGAAGATGACGACGGTATCACGTTGCAGATGGATGTCCCGGGGGCGTCGAAGGAGCGGCTCACGCTCCAAGTCAATCGGGACCGGCTCGACGTGGATGCCGAGGTGCGTATCGACATACCGCAGGACATGGAGCCGGTCTACGCCGACGTGCGGTCGACGCGCTACCAGCGCACCTTCGCGCTGAGCGGCGAGCTCGAAAGCGACAAGGTCGACGCGAGCCTCAAGGACGGTGTCCTCACGTTACGCATCCCGAAACGCCCGGAGATCCGGCCGCGCAAGATCGAGGTTCGGGCGGATTAAGAGGCGTTTTCGGCGATCGCGAAAAAGCCAGCGAAGTAACCCAGGGCCGCTGATGGACGGTCCCCTCATCAGCGGCTGTCCCGATGGGCGCCGTGGATTCGGGAATTGGCCATGGGTAATAAAGCGAAATGTCCGTACTGCGGCAGCAGCGAATTCCTCCCGCAGAACGATGCGGCCAACGAGCCGATAGAGGTCGTTTGCGCGGCGTGCGGCGGGCATGCGAGTCGCCAGATACTTCTGGAGTGGCTCACCGAAAACGCCGAGAGCGGCGGCATCATGCATTCGGAGAAAGACCTGATCCCGCTGTCCGAGGCAGCGTATCTAGCGGTTCGCCGGATTTCTCTCCTATCCGACAGCAAGATCGGCACGGAATCGCAACGGCTCGATACGGCGGCCATCGCCCTCTCGGTCGATGTGCCGATCTACGCGATAGACGATCGAGGCGCGTTGCGGCGCATCGACCAGAAAGCGCTGCTCACCGGCCGAATCCGTGACGGCGGCAGGCGGTTGGTATTTGGCGATAAGCGCGCGCCGATCACAGGGCTGGTCGTCGTAAAGGACGAAGCGTTGAAAGCCCTAGATGGTCTGGCCGCGCTCAATATTGCGCGTGCTGTCAATGCCAGCGATTCGACAAGCCGGGACGGCGAAGATGGGCGATAGGCGCTCTATATCGTGAGGTGGGACGAGGCTGCCAGCTTTATCCGGCGCTGGCTGCGGGATGAGCTTTAGGACGTGGCGAATGTCCGCTCTTGGGCCCGAAAGCGGCCCTTGCGTGAAAACGATCGCTTACGTCGCCGCTTTTAAGCACTCGCCCAATTCCGGGAACGGCTGACAGCATCGCGCCAGCGAGCCATTTTTTCCTGCGCTTCGGAGCGCTCCATCCTCGGTTCGAAGCGCCGCTCGAGCTTCCAGTGCGCCGCGATCTCGTCGCGCGATTTCCACAGGTTGACGGTCAGGCCGGCCAGATAGGCGGCGCCGAGCGCCGTGGTCTCCAGCACCTTCGGCCGCACCACCGGGACGCCGAGCAGGTCGGCCTGGAACTGCATCAGCAGGTCGTTCGCGGCAGCCCCGCCGTCGACGCGCACCTCGCTCAGCCTTTCGCCAGAGTCTTTCTGCATCGCTTCCAGTACCTCGGCACTCTGGAAGGCGATCGATTCGAGCGCGGCGCGCGCGATGTGCGCGCGCGAGGTGCCGCGCGTCAGGCCGACGATGGCACCGCGCGCGTTCGGGTCCCAGTAAGGCGCGCCGAGACCGACGAAAGCGGGCACCAGGTAGATGCCGCCGTTATCGAGGACAGAATTTGCCAGGGCTTCGATTTCATAGGATGAGGCAAAAAAGCCCATCTCGTCGCGCAGCCACTGCACTACCGCGCCGCCGATGAACACGCTGCCCTCGAGAGCGTATTCCTTTTTCTGAACCTGCGCGCAGGCAGTCGAGACGAGCCCGTTCGCCGAGCGGACCACGCGTTCGCCGGTGTGCAGCAGCATGAAGCAGCCGGTGCCGTAGGTGTTCTTCGCCATGCCGGGCCGGTGGCAGGCCTGGCCGAACAGCGCCGCCTGCTGGTCGCCGGCGATGCCGCCGATGACCAGCGGCTCGCCGAGCACGCTCGCCGGCAGCA
>VBBY01000206.1 GCA_005881595.1 Betaproteobacteria bacterium
CCTCGGCGAGCGACAGCCAGGTCGACACCACGGTGTCCGGATTGAGGGACAGGCTGTCGATACCCTGCTCCATCAGCCAGCGCGCCAGATCGGGGTGGTCGGAAGGGCCTTGCCCGCAAATCCCGACGTACTTGCCGTGCTTGCGGCAGGCGCGGATCGCCATGGCGAGCATGGCCTTCACCGCGGCATCGCGCTCGTCGAAGCTCTCGGCCACCAGGCCCGAGTCGCGGTCCAGCCCTAGCGTCAGCTGGGTGAGATCGTTGGAGCCGATCGAGAAGCCGTCGAACAGCTCGAGAAACTCCTCGGCCAGAAGGGCGTTCGACGGCAGCTCGCACATCATTACCACGCGCAGACCGTTCGTGCCTCGCTGCAATCCGTTTTTCTCCAGCAGGTCGATCACCTGTTTCGCTTCGCCGAGCGTGCGCACGAACGGCACCATCAGCTCGACGTTCGTAAGGCCGAGCTCGTCTCGCACCTTCTTCAGCGCCGCGCATTCCAGCTCGAAGCACTCGCGGAAGCTCGGCGCGACGTAGCGCGAAGCGCCGCGGAAGCCGAGCATCGGGTTTTCCTCGTCGGGCTCGTAGCGCTCGCCGCCGAGCAGCTTCTTGTACTCGTTCGACTTGAAGTCGGACAGCCGCACGATCACCGGCTTGGGCCAGAAGGCGGCCGCAATGGTGGCGACGCCTTCCACCATCTTCTCGCGGTAGAAGCTGCGCGGGTCGGCGTAGCCACGGCATTTTTCGTCCAGTTTCTTCTTCAATGCGGCAGGCAGATCCGTGTACTCGAGGCAGGCGCGCGGGTGCACGCCGATCTCGTTGTTGATGATGAATTCCAGGCGCGCCAGGCCGACGCCGGCGTTGGGCAGTTGCGCGAATTCGAACGCCAGATCCGGATTGCCGACGTTCATCGCGATCTTGACCGCGATGCGCGGCATCTCGCCGCGCTCGCGGCTGGAGACTTCGAACGGCAGCAAGCCCTCGAACACGCTGCCGGTGTCGCCCTCGGCGCAGGAAACCGTCACCGGCTGTGCGTCCCTCAGGCGCGCGGTGGCGTCGCCGCACCCGACTACCGCAGGGATGCCGAGCTCGCGCGCGATGATCGCCGCGTGGCAGGTGCGGCCGCCCCGGTTCGTCACGATGGCGGCCGCCAGCTTCATGACCGGCTCCCAGTTCGGGTCGGTCATGTCGGTGACCAGCACGTCGCCTGGCTTGACCTTCGCCATCTGGGAGGCATCCGGCACCACGCGCACCGCGCCGCTGCCGATCTTGTGGCCGATCGCGCGGCCGCTCGCCAGAACGCGGGAGCTGCCCTTGAGGGCGTAGCGCTCTTCGAGGTCGCGCTTGCGCGACTTCACCGTCTCCGGCCGCGCCTGGAGCACATACAGCTTGCCGTCGGCGCCGTCCTTGGCCCACTCGATGTCCATCGGCCGCCCATAGTGCCTCTCGATGGCAAGCGCATGGCGCGCGAGCTCCAGCACTTCGGGGTCCGTGAGCGAGAATCGCGCGCGCTCTTCCGTGCTCACTTCCACCACGCGCGTCGAGCGGCCCGCCTCGGCCGATCCTGCAAACAGCATCTTTTCCAGCTTCGAGCCCAGAGCGCGCCGCACGATGGCGGGCCGGCCCTGCTCCAGCATCGGCTTGTGGACGTAGAACTCGTCCGGATTGACCGCGCCCTGGACGATCATTTCGCCCAGGCCATACGCAGCGGTGATGAATACCACGTCCCGGAAGCCGGATTCGGTGTCCAGGGTGAACATCACCCCGCTCGCACCCAGATCGCTGCGCACCATCTGCTGCACGGCAGCCGAGAGCGCCACGCCGCGGTGGTCAAAGCCGTGATGGGTGCGGTAGGAAATGGCACGCTCGTTGTAGAGCGAGGCATAGACCCGCCGGATGGCCTCGAGGATGTTGTCGATGCCGCGGATGTTCAGAAACGTCTCCTGCTGGCCAGCGAACGAGGCTTCGGGCAAATCCTCCGCTGTGGCCGAGGAACGCACGGCAAATGACACATCACCTGAGGTTATCTGCTCAAGATCTTGATAATATGACCTTATCTCTCTCTCAACGTTTGCAGGGAAAGGCGCTTTGAGGATCCAGGAGCGGATCTCGGCGCCGCACGCCGCCAGCGCGGTTACGTCTTTCGGCGCAAGGCTATGAAGGCGCTGCTCGATGCGGGCTTCGAGCCCGTTGGCGGACACGAACTCGCGGAACGCCTGCGCGGTGGTGGCGAAGCCGCCCGGCACGCGGATGCCCGCCGCGGCCAGGGCGCTCATCATTTCGCCGAGCGAGGCGTTCTTGCCGCCGACTCGCTCCAGGTCCGCCATGCGGAGATCTTTGAGCCAAACTGCTCGCATAGTCGCTCTATTATCCGGTCAATCTAGGCATACGGTGCATTAGCGACACCGTTAAGAATAGTCCGGCCGGCCCTTTAGCACTTCTAAGATATGATCCGACCAACCGCGTAGCTACTTCGTCTCTCCTTCTCATGACAGAGCGGCGCACCGTGTTCTTCGTCTCCGACGGCACCGGCATCACCGCGCAAATGCTCGGGCACAGCCTGCTGACGCAGTTCGAAGGCGTCGATTTCAACCAGGTCACCCTGCCGTTCGTCGACAGCGCGGAGAAAGCCGAGGAATGCCTGGCGCGCATCGAGGCGGAGTCGGCCAGCGGCAATGGCCAGCCGATCGTCTTTTCCACCCTGGTCAACCAGGATGTGCGGCAGGTCGTGCGCCGAGCCAAGGCGCTGTTCCTCGATTTCTTCGAGACGTTCATCGATCCGCTCGAGGCGGGTCTCGGGGTGAAGTCGAGCCATACGATCGGCCGCTCTCACAGCGCGATGGACAAGAAGGAGTACCAGCAGCGCATCGAGGCGATCAACTTCGCGATGGCGCACGATGACGGCGCTTCGCATCGCGAGCTCGGCCAGGCCGACGTGATCCTGATCGGAGTCTCGCGCAGCGGCAAGACGCCGACCAGCCTGTATCTCGCGCTGCAATTCGGGGTCAAGGCTGCAAATTACCCCCTGATTCCCGAGGATTTTCAACGCATGAAGCTGCCTGAGGCGCTGCGCGCCCACAAAGGGCATCTCTACGGCCTCACCATCGCCTCCGAGCGGCTGCACGAGATTCGCCAGGAGCGCCGCCCGGGTAGCCGCTATGCCGACCTCGATAACTGCCGCTACGAGGTCGAGGAATCCGAGAACCTGATGCGCCGGGAGGGAATCCGCAGCATCAACTCGACCAGCAAATCGATCGAGGAGATTGCCACCACCATCCTGCGCGAGCTCAGGATCCAGCGCCAGGTGTACTGAAAGCGGCGTACAGGCAGACGGCGGCCGCCGCGGCGACATTGATCGATTCGGTGCCCGGTGCAGTGGGAATCGTGATGCGAAGCGCGGCGCGTTCCTGAAGCGCCGGACTGACCCCCTGCCCCTCGGCGCCGAAGATCCACCCCAGGCGGCCACCGAGATCGGCCTGGCGCAACGGCACCCCGCCGCGGGGAACGGTGCAGACGCAGATGCCCTTGAACCGCTCTATTTCCGCGCCGAGGTCACCCGAAATGCGCAGATTCAGCCGGAAA
>VBBY01000013.1 GCA_005881595.1 Betaproteobacteria bacterium
CCGTACTCGATGCCGTTGTGGATCATCTTGGCGTAGTGGCCGGCGCCGCTCGGGCCGCAATGCAGCCAGCCCAGGTCTGGATCGGCCGACAGGATCTTCGCGAACGGCGCGAAGATCTCGATCGACTTCGGCGTGCCGCCGAGCATCAGGCAATAGCCGTGCTCGAGGCCGTGCACGCCGCCCGAGACGCCGGCGTCGACATAGCGCAGCCCCTGCCGGGACAGTGCGAGCGCGCGGCGCTTGGAGTCGCGGTAATAGCTGTTGCCGCCATCGACCAGGGTGTCGCCGGCAGAAAGCAGCGGCAGCAGATCGCGGAGCGTGTCCTCGACCGCGCCGCCTGCCGGCAGCATCAGAATCACTACCCGCTCTCCGCTCAGGCGCGTGCAAAGCGCCGCCAGATTCTCGGCGCAGACGACGTTGGGCTCTGCGCCGACCGAGCCGCGCGCGGCATCGGCCTGGTCGTAGCAGATGACATGCACGCCCGCTCGCGCCAGCCGCCGCGCCATGCCGGCGCCCATTCTGCCCAGACCGACGATACCGATTTCCATGTGCGCGCTCCTGAACGAGAGCCCGCATTCTAGCTAGCGGACTTCGTGAAGGAGCAGCTCGAGAGCTACCGGCGCATCCTGCGGGCCGCCGGCATCCAGCCGGAGTAGATCGGGGAGGCTGCGCAGCCAGGTGAGCTGGCGCTTGGCGAGCTGGCGCGTGGCGGCGATGGCGCGCTCGCGCATGCCGAGTTCACTGATCTCATTTTCCAGGTATTGCCATACCTGGCGATAGCCTACCGCCCGCATGCTCGGTAGGGCTGGCGTGAGGCGATAGCGACCGCGCAGCCGCTTCACTTCGTCCACCAGGCCGGCGTGCAGCATGGCGTCGAAGCGCCGGGCGATGCGTTCGTGCAACGCTTCGCGCTCCGGCAAAAGCGCAAATCCCTTCAGCTGAAAAGGCAAGTCCGGCTGCGCGGCGCCTTGCAGCGCCGACAGCGGCTTGCGGGTGAGCCGCCATACTTCGAGCGCTCGCTGGATGCGCTGGGCGTCGTTCGGAGAGATGCGGTGCGCGGCGCGTGGATCGACCTTCTCCAGCTCGGCGTGCAGCGCCGGCCAGCCGCGCAGCCTCGCTTCTGCATCGATCTCGGCGCGGATCGCCGCATCGGCCTGCGGCAGGCTGTCCAGGCCCGCAATCAACGCGCGATAGTAAAGCATCGTTCCGCCGACCAGCAGGGGAATTCTCCTTCTTTGAAAGATCTCCATGACCGCGCCGATTGCATCGCTGCGCCAGCGGCCCGTGGAGTAGCCGTGGTCTGGATCGACGATGTCGATCAGGTGATGCGGCACGGCTGCGCGTTCGGCGATCGACGGCTTGGCGGTGCCGATATCCATGCCGCGGTACACCAGCGCCGAATCGACCGACACGATCTCGATCGGCCGCCGCGCCGCGAGCTCCAGGGCGAGCTTCGACTTGCCGCTCGCGGTAGGCCCGAGGAGCGCGTACGCCCTGCGCGTCACGGCTAGCGGCCGCCGGTGACGTCGATGAAGCTGCCGGTAGTGTAGGAGGCCTCGTCGGACAGCAGCCAAAGAATCGCGCGCGCAACTTCCTCGGGCTGGCCGCCGCGTTTCAGGGGCGCCGACTCGGCGATGCGCGCCACCCGGCCGGGATCGCCGCTCTGGGCGTGGATCCCGGTATGGATTACGCCCGGCCGCACCGCGTTGACGCGGATGCCGTCGGCGGCGACCTCCTTGGCCAATCCCACGGTAAACGTGTCGATAGCGCCCTTCGACGCCGCGTAATCCACATAGTCTCCCGGCGAGCCCAGGCGCGCCGCCGCGGAGGACAGGTTGACGATGGCTCCGCCCTGGCCGCCGTGCCGCTTCGACATGCGCTTCACCGCTTCGCGCGCGCACAGGAAGCTGCCGATCACGTTGACCGCGAACATGCGCTGCAGCCTTTCCACCGACATGTCTTCGACGCGCGAGCGCAGATCGACCACGCCGGCGTTGTTGACCAGCGCCGTTATGCGCCCTAGAGAGCGCTCCGTCTCGTTGAACAGGCGAATGACGTCGTCTTCGTGCGAGACATCGGCAGCCACGGCGATGCCGCCGATTTCTTTGGCGAGCTTCTCCGCTGCCGGACGGTCGCTGCGATAGTTCACGCACACCGCGTAGCCGCGCTGCGCACCAAGGCGCGCGGTGGCCGCGCCAATGCCGCGACTGCCGCCCGTGACGATCATGACGCCCGCCACCTCAGCGCCCCCGCAGGAACAGCTTGTCGAGATCGGCTAGGGTCAGCTGGTACCAGGTCGGGCGGCCGTGGTTGCAGGTGCCCGAGCGCTCGGTTTCCTCCATGTCGCGCAGCAGCGCGTTCATTTCGGCGATCGACAGCAGCCGGTTGGCGCGCACCGCGGCATGGCAGGCCATGGTGGCGAGGAGCTCGTTCTGGCGCTTGAACAGTACTTGCTCGGCGCCGAATTCCTTCAGCTCCTGCAGCACGCCGCGCGCCAGGCCGACGACATCGCCACCGGCAAGCAGCACCGGCGCGGCGCGCACCGCCAGCTCGTTCGGTCCGGCCGCGCTCATCTCCAGGCCGAGACGCTCGAGCGCCTCGCGGTTCTCCTCGGCGGTTGCGACTTCGAGCGCTTCGGCGCGGAACAGCGCCGGCACCAGCAGGCTCTGGCGCTCGACGCGGCCGGCATCGAGATTGCTCTTCAGCCTCTCCATCACGATGCGCTCGTGCGCCGCATGCATGTCGACGAGCACCAGGCCGGCTTCGTTCTGCGCCAGGATGTAGACGCCATGAAGCTGCGCGAGCGCATAGCCGAGCGGCGGGGCGTTCTGCGCCGTCGGCAGGGGAACTGCCGAGCCCATGAACGCCTGATACGCAGCCGCCGGCTGAGCCAGGCCGAAAGAGGACTGAACCCCATGCGTCTGTGACAGCGCGGCATAAGCGACGGGCGCTTCGGCGGCGCTCGGCGATAGCGCGCGTCGCACGGCATGCAGCACGAACTGGTGAATGCTGCGCGAGTCGCGGAAGCGCACTTCGGTCTTCGCCGGATGCACGTTGACGTCGACGCTGCGTGGATCGATCTCGAGGAACAGCAGGTAACCGGGCTGGCGCTCGCCGTGCAGCATCTCCGCATAGGCTTCGCGTGCGGCGTGCGCCAGCACCCGGTCGCGCACGCAGCGGCCGTTGACGAAGAAGTACTGCACCTCGGCCCGCGCCTGCGGCGATCCTGCGTACCCGAATACACGCGCCGTTCCAGCCTGCGCCTCGACCGGCAGCGAGGCGTCGATGAATTCGCTGCCCAGGAGCCCAGCTACGCGCTCCTTCAGGGGCTGACTGCGCAAATGGCGGCTGGCGCGGCCATTGTGCTTGAGCGTAAACGCGATCTCGGGGCGCGCCAGCGCGATGCGCCGGAAGAGCTCGTCGCAGTGGCCGAACTCGGTGGCTTCGCTGCGCAGGAACTTGCGGCGCGCCGGCGTGTTGAAGTACAGGTCGGCGACCGTCACCGTGGTGCCCGGCGCGCGTGCCGCGGGTTCGACTTCCCCGATGTGCGGGCCCTCGGCGCGGATCGCCGCGCCATGCGGCGCCTCCCGCGTGCAGGCGGTAATCGAGACTCGCGAGACCGAGGCGATCGAAGCGAGCGCCTCGCCGCGAAATCCCATGCTGCGGACGCCTGCGAGGTCCTCGAGGCTGCTGATCTTGCTCGTGGCGTGGCGCGCGAGCGCAAGCGGCAGGTCGTCGCGCGCGATGCCGGCGCCGTCGTCCTCGACCTGGATGCGCTTTGCGCCCCCCTCGTCGAGCGTCACGGTGATGCTGCGCGCGTCCGCGTCGAGGCTGTTCTCGAGCAGCTCCTTGAGCACCGACGCGGGCCGCTCGACCACCTCGCCGGCGGCGATCTGGCTGACCAGGAGATCGGGCAGGACGCGAATCGCTGGCACGCAAAGAGTATATAGAATCGGGGCGTGGAACTCGTCGCCCAGCTGTGGGACTTCGTCGTCCATCTCGATGCGCATCTCGCCGCGTTCGTCGCGCAGCACGGCGCCTGGGTGTACTGGCTGCTGTTTCTGATCGTGTTTTGCGAAACCGGGCTGGTGGTGACGCCCTTTCTTCCCGGCGATTCGCTGCTGTTCGTGACCGGCACGCTCGCCGCCGCGGGCGGCATGGACATTTACGCGGTCAGCGGCACGCTGGTCGCCGCGGCCCTGTGCGGCGACAACGTCAACTACTGGATCGGACGCTGGGTTGGCCCCAGGGTTTTTCATTACCAGGAATCACCCTGGTTCAACCCGCGCCACCTGCAGCGAACGCACGCGTTTTATGAACGGCACGGCGGCAAGACCATCATCATCGCGAGGTTCGTGCCGATCGTGCGGACGTACGTGCCGTTCGTCGGCGGCCTGGGGAAGATGAACTACCTGCGCTTTCTCGCCTTCAGCGTGGCCGGTGCGCTGCTGTGGGTCGTCTCGCTCTGCGCGGCGGGCTACTTCTTCGGCAACATCCCGGCAGTGAAAAGCAATCTCACGCTGGTGATCATCGGCATCGTGCTGCTTTCCATCTCGCCCGGGCTCATCGCCTGGGCGAGGGGCCGCTCAATTCAGCGCCAGGGGGGATGACGGCCGCGGCGGGTGCTTGACGACGTAATCGCGGATTCCGTCGAGAAGCGCCCGCGCCAGCCTGTTCTGGTAGCTGGCCTGCTCGACGCGCGGCCTGTGGAGGTTGTTGACTGCGCCGAGCCGCCGCAATACCAGATCGCCCAGCCGCAGGCTGTGATCGATCGTGGCGGTCTGCGCGAGGTCCAGCAAGGTCCTCTTCAGGTACACGTCCTTCACGTCGAGGTTGACTCCGCCGACGAGGTCCGCCTCGTTTTCCTTCTTGGCCAGCCAGCTCGCCGCCTCCGAGGTGGCGCGCCGCTCCGACAGCGCGAACACCGACGAGCCGCGCGCATGCGCGCGGATGAACGCGTCGGCGTGAATGGAAACGAACAGGTCCGCCTTGACCTTGCGCGCTTTGTCGACGCGGACATGCAGTGGCAGGTAGTAATCGCCGTCGCGAGTAAGGAGCGCGCGCATGTTGGGCTCGGCGTCGACCAGCGCCTTCAGCCGGCGCGCGATCGTCAGGGTGATGTTCTTCTCCCGCGAGCCGTGACGCCCGGTGGCACCCGGGTCCTCGCCGCCGTGGCCGGCATCGATGACGATGATCGCCAGGCGCGCCACCCTGGGCGCTTTCGACTTGTCGAGCGCTTTCGGCTTTTCCGATTCCTCGATCAGGGCGGCGAGCGGATCGAACGGCACCACCGGATAAAGGTCGAGCACCAGGCGGTGGCCGTACTCGGCGATCGGCTTGAGCGTAAACACCTGCGGCTTCACCTCGGCCTTGAGATCGAGCACCAGGCGCACGACGCCCGGGCGGTTGTGCGCGACGCGCAGGCCCTGGACATAAGGATCGTCCGCCGCGACTTTGGTGTTCAGCTCGAGGAGCGCGGGCGACAACTCGGCGAGCTCCAGGTCGAGCACCAGGCGCTCGGGGTCCTTGACGCCGAACAGCGTGAACTTGATCTCGTCCCTGGATTCGAGGGTCAGGCGCGTGTAGTCGCGCGCCGGCCAGATGCGGCTGGAGAGCACCTGTGCTTCGGCGCTCGCTATGCACGAGACAAGAAGGACAACAGCCAAAGCTCGCCAGTGCGCGAGTGCGAATGCAATATCGCCCGGCGCCCTTCGCCGGCAAATTCCAGGGCCAGATCGAGATCCGGCGGGGCGAGCAGGGTCCCGGCCCGCTCCGGCCATTCGACCAGGCAGACCGAGTCGGCGTTGAAGTATTCGCGAAAGCCCGAGCTCAACCATTCAGTCCTATCTTTGAATCGATAGAAATCAAAGTGATACAAGTTTAAGCTCGAAATGCTATAAGGTTCAACCAGCGTATAGCTGGGACTCTTGACCCGGCCCGTAAACCCGAGCCCGCGCAGCAGCCCCCGGACCACCGTCGTCTTACCCGTGCCAAGCTCGCCACGCAGGTGCAGGACGCGCCCCGCCGCAACACCGCCGGCCAGCGCCTCGCCGACGCGTAGCGTGGCTGCCGCGTCCGGCAAACTAATATCAGGCATGGACTACACCGCACTCGCGCCGCGCATCAAGACCTGGGGACTCGAACTGGGGTTCCAGGCGGTTGGCATCGGCGATGCCGACCTGTCGGCGGCGGAGCCGCGGCTGCTCGAATGGCTGAAGGAGGGCTGGCATGGCGAAATGGAGTATATGGCGCGCCATGGGGCGCTCCGCGCGCGGCCGGCCGAGCTCAAGCCGGGAACGTTGCGCGTAATTTCCTGCCGCATGGACTACGCCGCTGCCCTGGAAAATGAAGAGGTTTCGCTCAGAGACGGCACTCGTGCCTATGTCGCCAAATACGCGCGCGGGCGCGACTACCACAAGCTGATGCGCAATCGTCTGCAGGCGCTGTGCGAGCGCATCGAGCAGGCGATCGGTCCGTTCGGCTACCGCGTGTTCTCCGATTCCGCACCGGTGATGGAAGTGGAACTCGCCGCGCGAACCGGGATCGGCTGGCGCGGCAAGCATACGCTGCTGCTCAGCCGCGATGCCGGGTCGTGGTTTTTCCTGGGCGAGGTCTACACCGATCTGGCCTTACCCCTCGATTCTCCGGCGCAGGAACACTGCGGGTCCTGTCAAAAATGCATCGACGTATGCCCCACCCAGGCCATCCGCGCTCCGTACCAGCTCGACGCGCGGCGCTGCATCTCGTACTTGACCATCGAGCACAAGAGCGCGATTCCCGAGGAGCTGCGTGCGCTGATCGGCAACCGGGTCTACGGCTGCGACGATTGCCAGGCGGTCTGCCCATGGAACCGGTTCGCGCGGATTTCCGGGGAAAAGGATTTTGCGGTGAGGAACGGGCTCGACCGGGCCACCCTGGTCGAGCTGTTCGCCTGGAGCGAGGCCGAATTCGACGAGCGCATGCGCGGCTCGGCGATTCGCCGCATCGGCTACGAGCGCTGGCTGCGCAATCTGGCGGTGGGCCTGGGCAACGCTCCGAGCTCGCCTGAAGTCATCGCCGCCTTGCGCTCCAGGCTCGATCACCGCTCGGCGCTCGTTCGGGAACACGTGCAATGGGCTCTTTCCAGGCATGGGCGGCTGGCGGCCTGACACGCTGCTCGGCGGGTTCGAGGCGCTCGAGCTGCAGTTTCCGGACGATTACGACGGGCCGGTCGTCGCGACCCTCGTGCGCCTGCCCGCGGGCGAGTCGCCCCGCGGCGCGGCGCTTTACCTCCACGGCTATGCCGACTATTTCTTCCAGCGCCACATGGCCGAGCGCTTCGCCGCGGAAGGCTTCGCTTTTTTCGCGCTCGACCTGCGCAAGTATGGCCGTTCGCTGCGGCCGCACCAGCACCCGAATTTCTGCAAGAACGTCGCCGAGTATTACGCCGACATCACGGCGGCCATCGACATGATCGGCGCGCCGGTACTGCTCGCCGGCCATTCGACCGGGGGGCTGATGGGCTCGCTCTATGCGCACGAGGGCGCGCGGCGCGACGAGGTGAAGGCGCTCTGGCTGAACAGCCCTTTCTTCGACTGGCCGGTGCCCGATTGGCGGCGCGTGCAGCTTCGCCTGGCCGCGGCGCTCGGGCGGTTTTTCCCCTTCATCAACGATCCGGACTATTTCGACCCGGCTTACACGCTCAGCCTGCTTGCCGACTGGGAATTCGATGCGCGGCTGAAGCCCGCCAAGGGCTTTCCGCTGTACTACGGCTGGCTCGGCGCGATCAGCGACGCGCACGCCAAGGTACACAGCGGCCTGGCTATCGCCTGCCCGGTGCTGTCGATGCACTCGGACGAGGCCGATATCGTGCTCGACTGGCGGCACATCGCGCGCTGGTCGCGCAGCCTCGGGCCCGACGTGCGCGTGCTCGCCTTTCCGGGCGCGCCGCACGATCTGATCCTCGCCCGCAGCGCGATCCGCGAGGAAATATTCAGCCAGCTTTTCGCGTGGGCGGAACGAGCCGTAGCGTGATCAGCGTAGCGAGCGTCCAGGCGACATAGCCGGCGGTGAAAATCCACTCGGGCGCCTGGTAGTAAAGCAGGCGGTGCGTCCAGCGCGCGATGAACGACTCCGGACGCAGCCCGCCGCGCAGGATGTCTTCCCACACCGTGAGCGGGCAGGCGGCGCCGAGCAGCGCCTCGGCGGCGACGAAGGCGATCGCCGCCAGGTGCAGATAGCGAAACCAGGGGTTGCGCACCCAGCCCCAGCCGCGCGCCGCGCCGGCCCAGACAAAGAGCAGGCCGCCGACAATGAAGGCGGCGATCGCGAAATGAATCCCGAGCAGGAGATCCGCCACCATGCAAGGCGGATAATACGAAGAATGCAAGCGAGATTTCCACGGCTGACTCCCGAAGCGATGACTGAAGCGCAGCGGGAGGTCGCGGCCGAGATTACCGCCGGCCCGCGCGGCGAGGTGCGCGGACCGTTCATCGCCCTCATGCATCATCCCGAGCTCGCGCGCCGCTTGCAGCAGCTAGGCGAGCAGCTGCGCTGGGGAAGCAAGCTTCCAGCTCGCTTAGTGGAGCTGGCGGTCCTGATCACGGCGCGGCGCTGGACCTGCCAGCACGAGTGGGCCATCCACGAGAAGCTCGCCCGCAAGGCGGGCCTCGACTGCGCCACCGTCGAGGCGATTGCCGAGGGCCGCGAACCCGCAGGTTTGCCTCCCGAGGAGGCCGCCGTCTACGCTTTCTGTCGCGAGGCCCACGCCGGCGGGCGCGTCGGCGATGCAGCCTTCGCCGCGGTGCGCGACAGGTTCGGCCTCGACGGCGCGCTCGAGCTTCTTGCGCTAAGCGGCTATTACTCGTTGATGGCGATGGTCCTGAACACTGCCGGCCTGCCCCTCGCCGACAATGCAGCGCCGCCGCTGCGGCCGCTGCCATGACGAATCGGCTTCATCAACCCTTTTCGCGCGGTCGCGCCGGGTCTGCAATCCACTCGCTCCACGAGCCGGCGTAAAGCTTGCCGCCGCGCAGTCCGGCAAGCTCCATTGCAAGGAGATTGTGGCACGCCGCCACGCCCGATCCGCAGTAGCTGACGACTTCTTCCGGGGCGCGATCACCGAGCACAGCGCGAAATTCGTCCCTGAGGAGCTGCGGTTTCTTGAAAATTCCTTGCGCGCCGAGGTTGTCGTTGCTGAAGCGGTTCTTCGCCCCGGGGATGCGGCCGGCGATCGGGTCGATCGGCTCGTGCTCGCCGCGAAACCGTGCCGGCGCGCGCGCGTCGAGAAGCAGGAGTTCTTCTGTATGCGACTCGATGGCGTTTACGTCGACGGCGCGCGCAGCGGGCGGGCGGACCGGGTAGCTGGAATGCGCGAAGCGCGGCACTTCAGGCGTGACAGGGCGGCCTTCCTGCAGCCACTTGGCGAGGCCGCCGTCGAGCACGGCAACGGCTTCATGGCCTACCCAGCGCAGCATCCACCAAAGGCGCGCCGCCATGGCGCCGCTGCCGCCGTCGTAGCACACCACCTGGTCGCCGGGCTTGAGCCCCTGCTGGCCGAGCCAGGCGATGAAGGCGCCGCGCTCGGGCAGCGGATGGCGGCCGTTGGCGCCGGTTTTCGGCGCCGACAGGTCGCGATCGAGGTGCGCGAACAGGGCTCCCGGGATATGCGCTTCGCGGTACTGCTGCTCGCCGAGCTGCGGCTTGCCGAGGTCGTGGCGGCAGTCGAACACGCGCCACTGCGGCTCGGCTGCGAGCTGCGCTGTGGTCACCAGGGTGGCGTGCATCAGACCCCGAGCTCGCGGTGCAGCCACTCGTGGAAGTGCGCCTCTGCGTCTTCCATCGGCGACTGGTACGGACCCGCGTCGTCCAGCCCTTCCTCGTACAGCGCGCGCCGGCCGCGGTCCATGCGCTCGCACAGGACGTTGTCCTCGATCGCGGTCTCCAGGTACGCGGCCTGTTGCGCCTCGACGAACTCGCGCTCGAAGAGCGCGATCTCCTCCGGATAGTAGAACTCCACCACGTTGCTCGTGCGCCGCGCCGAGCGCGGGATCAGGTGGGAGACCACCAGCACGTTCGGGTACCACTCCAGCATGACTCCCGGGAAGTACGACATCCACAGCGCACCGTACTTGGGCGCGCGGCCGTCGAGGAACTTGAGGCACATGTCGTGCCAGCGCTTGTAGGTCGGCGTGCCGGGCCGCTCCAGACCCGCCTTCGGCGCGACGATCTGCACCGAGTGATGCTCGCCATAGTCGACGCTGAAGTTGTTGCAGTCGGTGAAGTTGCCGAGCCCCGGGTGGAAGGGATCGACGTGGTAGACCTCGAGGTACACCTCGACGAAGGTTTTCCAGTTGACGTCGTAGTCGTCGACACGAACCGAATCGAGCACGTAGCCGGTGAAGTCCCAGTCCGCGGCGGTGGTGATCTTTGCCAGGTCCTGGCGCGGATTGCGCGGGCCGGCAAACAGCAATCCCTGCCACTCGGTGAGCGGGGTTGAACGCAGCTTCACGCACGGGCTCTCCGCGAAATGCGGCGCGCCGAGCAGCTCGCCCTTCAGGTCGTAGGTCCAGCAATGCAGCGGGCAGACGATGTTCTGCGCATTGCCGCGGCCTTCGAGCATGATCGCCTGGCGGTGGCGGCAGACATTGGACAGCAGATCGATGCCGGCATCGTTGCGCACCAGCATCCGCGAGTGATCGGTCCATGCGAGCGTGTGGTAGTCGCCGACATTGGGCACCATCAGCGAGTGGCCGACGTAGTTGGCGCCGGCATCGAACAACAGGCGTTTCTCGAGGGCGAAGTGCTCGGCATCGAAGTACCAGGACACCGGCAACTGGCTGCGCGCAGGCAGGACCTGGCGCAGGCGAGCTACATCGGACATGCGTTGTAAAGCCCTTAGAAAAACAGTATTTTACCAAACGATGAGCAAGCCTTCAGGCGAGCTGACCTTCGAGCGGGCGCTCGCGGAGCTGGAAAAAATCGTCCACAGCATGGAGAGCGGCGAGCTATCGCTCGAGCAGGCGCTCGCCACGCACAAGCGCGGGCTGGAGCTGGCGCGCTTCTGCCAGCAGCGCCTGGAAGCGGCCCAGCAACAGGTCAAGGTCCTGGAGGGCGAGGTTCTCAAGCCGCTGGCTGCCGCGGCAGAACCTGAAGCCGGTGAAGGAGGCTGAGACCGGCTTTGGGGCCTGGATGGGGGCAATCCAGGCGCGGATGGAAGCGGCGCTTGCGCGTCTGCTGCCGCAGGCGCAGCTTGCGCCGGCGCGCCTGCACGAAGCCATGCGCTATGCCGCGCTGGAGGGCGGCAAGCGCGTGCGGCCGCTGCTGGCATTCGCCGCCGGCGAGCTGGCCGACGCAAGCGCGGAGCGGATCGAGATCGCAGCGGCCGCGGTCGAGCTGATCCACGCCTATTCGCTGGTGCACGACGACCTGCCCTGCATGGACGACGACGTTCTCCGGCGCGGCAAGCCGACGCTGCACGTCGAGTACGACGAGGCTACCGCGCTGCTGGTGGGCGACGCGCTGCAGTCGCTCGCCTTCCAGCTGCTGGCCGAGCACCGCATCGCCGACGAAGCGCGCACGCAGCTCGAAATGGTGAAGGTCCTGGCGCTCGCGGCCGGCTCGCGCGGCATGGCCGGCGGGCAGCAGATCGACCTCGAAGCGACCGGGTGCTCGCTGACGCTGCCGGAGCTGGAGTTCATGCACATTCATAAAACCGGGGCCTTGATTCGTGCAGCGGTGCTTCTGGGCGCCGCCTGCGGCCGTGAACTGCAGCAAAATGAGAAGCCCGGACTGGACCGCTATGCGAAGGCGGTCGGCCTGGCATTCCAGGTGGTGGACGACGTCCTCGATTACGATGCGAGCACCGCGACGCTCGGCAAGACCGCGGGCAAGGACTCCAAGCAGGGCAAGCCGACCTACGTCTCGGCCATCGGCATCGCCGCCGCGCGCCGGCTCGCCGAAGAGCTGCGCGGGCAGGCCCATGAGGCGCTCAAAGGCTTCGACGCCAGATCCCGCCGCCTCGGCGAGCTCGCCGATTTCATCGTTCTGCGAAAATTCTAGGCATGGCCACGATCACCGAAGAGCTGCCGGCCGGCGGCTACAATCCGTCGATGTACGAGCTGCTGAAGACCATCGACGATCCGTCTCAGCTGCGCAGCCTCGAGCGCAAGCAGCTGCAGCAGCTTGCCGACGAGCTGCGCGCGTACGTGCTCGAGTCGGTGTCGCGGACCGGCGGCCACCTGTCGTCGAATCTCGGCACCGTCGAGCTGACGATCGCCCTGCACTACGTCTTCGAGACGCCCGAGGACCGTATCGTCTGGGACGTCGGCCACCAGACCTATCCGCACAAGATCCTCACCGGCCGGCGCGACGCGATGTCGCGCCTGCGCATGATCGACGGCATCTCGGGCTTCCCGCGGCGCATCGAGTCCAGGTACGACACGTTCGGCACCGCGCATTCCTCGACCTCGATCTCGGCAGCCCTGGGAATGGCGGTTTCATCCAGAATAAAAAATGAAAAGCGGCACTGCATCGCGGTAATCGGCGACGGCGCGATGTCCGCCGGCATGGCGTACGAGGCGATGAACAACGCCGGCGCCATGAACGTCGACCTGCTCGTGATCCTGAACGACAACGAAATGTCGATCTCGCCCCCGGTGGGCGCGCTCACTAATTATCTCGCCCGGCTGCTTTCCGGCCGCGTCTACTCCAGCGCGCGCCGCGTCAGCGAGCATCTGCTCAGGCGCGTCGGCGTGTGGGAGCTGGCGCGGCGCGCCGAGGAGCACATGAAGGGCATGGTGACGCCGTCGACGCTGTTCGAGGAGTTCGGCTTCAACTACATCGGCCCGATCGACGGGCATGACCTCGATGCCCTGATCCCGACGCTCACCAACATCAGGAAGCTGAAAGGGCCGCAGTTCCTGCACGTCATCACGCGCAAGGGCCAGGGCTACAAGCTGGCCGAGGACGATCCGATCGCCTACCACGGGCCGGGCAAGTTCGATCCCGCCGAAGGCCTCAAGGCAGCCGCGGGCGGCAAGCCGACCTACTCGCAGATCTTCGGCGAATGGCTGTGCGACATGGCGGCGCTCGATCCGCGCCTGGTGGCGATCACGCCGGCGATGCGCGAAGGCTCAGGCATGGTGAGGTACTCGGAGCAGTTTCCCAGCCGCTACTTCGACGTCGGCATCGCCGAGCAGCACGCGGTGACGTTCGCCGCGGGCCTCGCCTGCGAGGGCATGCGGCCGGTCGTGGGCATCTATTCGACTTTCCTGCAGCGCGGCTACGATCAGCTGATCCACGACATCGCGATCCAGAACCTGCCGGTGCTGTTTGCGCTCGATCGCGCCGGCCTCGTCGGCGGCGATGGCGCGACCCACAATGGCGCCTTCGACTTCGCCTACTTGCGCACGGTGCCCAATCTCACGGTGATGGCCCCCGCCGACGCCGACGAATGCCGGCAGATGCTCTACACAGGTTTCATGAGTAATGGTCCTTGCAGCGTGAGGTACCCGCGGGGCGCTGCATTGGGAGAGGCAAAAAAGGAGATGAAAGCCATCCCGCTCGGGAAAGGCGAGGTGAGAAGGAGCGGAAAGCGCGTGGCGATCCTCGCCTTCGGCGCGATGCTGAAACCGGCGCTCGAGGCCGCCGAAGAGCTCGACGCGACAGTGGCGAACATGCGTTTCGTGAAGCCGCTCGATCTGGCCCTGTTGAGAGAAATTTCCGAAAAACACGACCTGCTCGTCACGGTCGAGGAGCATCAAGTAATGGGCGGCGCGGGGAGCGCGGTGTGCGAGGCGCTTAACCAACTGAAAATTGAAAGGCGCGTGCTTTTGCTCGGCCTCCCCGACCACTTCATCGACCATGGCGACCCGGCAAAGCTGCTTGCCTCGGTGGGGCTGGATGCGCCCGGCATCCGGAACTCGGTACGCAAGGCAATGTCCGAGTAATTTAGTCGGATGTTAAAATAGCGCCATGAAAGCACGCGACCTGCACAACATTCCGGACGTCCAGGCGAGCCCCGATTCGCGCAAGCTCGCCATCGACAAGGTAGGCATCAAGGCGATCCGCCACCCGATGCGCATCCAGGAGCGCTCCGGCGGCGTGCAGCACACCATCGCCGTGTTCAACATGTACGTCTGCCTGCCGCACCATTTCAAGGGGACCCACATGTCGCGCTTCGTGGAGATCCTCGAAGAACACGAGCGCGAGATCACCGTCGAGACCTTCCAGGTCATGCTGAGCGAGATGGTCGAGCGCCTCGAGGCCGAGGAAGGCCACATCGAGATGAGCTTCCCGTACTTCATCGAGAAGAAGGCGCCGGTGTCGGGCGTGAAGAGCCTCATGGACTACGAGGTGACCTTCAATGGCGAGACCAAGAAGGGCAAGCAGAGCTTCACCATGAAGGTGGTCGTCCCGGTGACCAGCCTGTGCCCGTGCTCCAAGCGCATCTCGGAGCGCGGCGCGCACAACCAGCGCTCGCACGTGACGGTCACCGCCCGCACCAACGACTTCGTCTGGATCGAGGAGATCGTCGACCTGGTCGAGAAGCAGGGCTCGAGCGAGCTCTACGGCCTGCTCAAGCGCCCGGACGAGAAGCACGTCACCGAGCGCGCCTACGACAACCCGAAGTTCGTCGAGGACATGGTGCGCGACGTCGCCGCCGTGCTCAACCTGGACGAGCGCATCGAGGCGTACGTGGTGGAATCCGAGAACTTCGAGTCGATCCACAACCACAACGCGTACGCGTTCATCGAGAAGAATAAACGCGCGCGTTAATACGCCTGCTTCTGGGGTTTCTGTTGATTGAAGAAACCCATTCCCAGGATTTTTCGTCCCTGCGTGCGCGCATGGTCTCCGAGGTGGACGCCCTGTACGCCGAGACGCGCGCGGAAACCGGCCTCTCCAGCATGTCGCCCGCGGTGCGCGCAGCGCTCGGCAAGGTGGAGCGCCACCGCCTCGTTCCCGCCGCGCAGGCGGCGCTGGCGTACCGCAATCACCCGCTGCCGATCGGCTCGGGCCAGACCATCTCGCAGCCGTACATCGTCGCGCTGTCGACCGACCTGCTCCAGCCGCAGCCGCAGCATGTCGTGCTCGATGTCGGCACCGGGTCGGGGTACCAGGCGGCGGTGCTCGCCGAGATCGTGAAGCAGGTGTACTCGATCGAGATCGTCGAGACGCTCGGCAAGACTGCCGCCGCGCGGCTCACCGAGTTGGGCTACCGGAACATCGAAGTAAAGATCGGCGACGGTTACCGCGGCTGGCCGGAGAAGGCACCCTTCGACGGCATCGTGGTCACGGCTGCCGCGCCGCGCGTGCTGCCGGCGCTCGTCGAGCAGCTCAAGCCGGGCGGCAGGATGGTGATCCCGGTCGGCGGCGGCGACATCCAGTACCTGAAGCTCGTCATCAAGCGCGCCGACGGCGGCTACGACGAGCGCAACGTGCTGCCAGTGCGCTTCGTGCCGCTCGTGCCCGGCAAGTGAACTGTCGGCTTGCGGCGACAGGTGGAGGTGTCACCGCGAACCTGCTACGCTTCCCGCAAGCGCAACAAGATCCTGTTTCGAGGGGACTATGCGAAAAAAAGAAAATCATTCGCCCAAGCGGGCACGCGGAGACTTCAGCATCTACATGCGAGCACTTTCGCCCACGAGCGCGTTCGATCATCCGAACGTCGAAGCCTGGCATGCCGCCGGGCGCGCGACGCTTCTCGTCGCGCTAGGAGTTCTGGCCCTGCAGTACTACTTTCTCCACGTTTACGTCGAGATCCTGTCGCTGCCTGTGGTAACAGTCTTTACCTAAAACCGCCGGATCAGCGTCATGGTCTGGCCGTCGCGCTGCATCTCGACGCGGTTGAGGAAGCTCATGCCGAGCAGGCCGACCGCGCCCAGGCCCTGCTCGAGCACTGTGGCATCGACGTTGGTAAGCTCGATGTCGCCGACCTTCACCTTGTCGAGTTTCACGAGATAGCCGGCCGTCGCGCCGTTGGCGGTCTGGATCATCCGGCGCGGGCCCTGGCGCCAGTCGACGCCGAGCCGGGAAGCATCGGCAGCGGACAGCACCACGACCGAGGCCCCGGTATCTACCACGAAGCGCATCGGCACGTCGTTGACCGACGCCTCGGCGAAGAAGTGTCCGCGAGGGTCGGCGGCAAGGGTGGCGCTCTGACGGTCGGGCGCGGCGGAGGCGCCGCGGTAGTGCTGTCCGAGCACGAGCACGCGGCGCTTGCCGTCGATCTCGACGGTGGCGCGCTCCTTCTCTACCGCGACCACCGTGACGCCGTTCCAGTGCTGGCCGACCTTCACCGTCTTCGGATCGCCGCCATCGACCGCCAGCACAGCCGCCTTGTCGCCGATCACGCCGATCAGCGCGACTTCGCCCGCTCGCGCCGGCATGCAGGCGAGGACCAGCACAAGCGCAATAATATTGGGCATGAAACCCGTGGCCATCGTTCGGCACTCCGCCAGCGAGGGACCGGCGTATTTTGCCACCTATCTCGAGCGCCGCTCAATTCCATGGCAGCTGATCGCGCTCGACGCCGGGGAGCCGGTGCCGCGCGACGTTGCTGGGTTCTCGGGCCTGGCGCTGATGGGCGGGCCGATGAGCGCCAATGACCCGCTGCCCTGGATAGCGCCGGTGCTGGAGCTGATCCGCGACGCCGTGCGCAGGGACGTCCCGGCGATCGGCCATTGCCTCGGCGCTCAGCTGATGTCGAAGGCCTTCGGCGGCACGGTGCGCGCCAGCGCCGTCAGGGAGATCGGCTGGGGCGAGGTGCGCGTCGCCGACAACGCGGTGGCGCGCGACTGGATGGGCGAGCTGCAGGCGTTCGAATCGTTCCACTGGCACGGCGAGACCTTCAGCATCCCGCCCGGCGCGACGCGGGTGCTGGAGAACGCGCACTGCGAGAACCAGGCTTATGCGCTCGGCAGGCATTTCGGCATGCAGTGCCACGTCGAGATGACCGAAGAGCTGGTCCGCGCGTGGCTGCGCAGCGGCGGCGACGAGCTCAGGAGCAACGCGACCAGCCCGGCCGTGCAGCGGCCAGAGCAGATGGAAGCGGACTTGCAGAAGAGGCTGGAGCAGCTCCACGCGGTCGCCGACCGCATCTACGACCGCTGGACGCAGGGACTCAGTCGCGGAAGTTGATGAACTGGAGCGGCAGGTCGGTGACCGACTTGCGCACCAGCTGGATCGCGGCCTGCAGGTCGTCCTTCTTCGCCCCGGCTACGCGTACCGCGTCGCCCTGGATCGAGGCGCTCAGCTTGAGCTTGGAATCCTTGACGAGCTTCACCATGCTCTTCGCCCTGTCCTGGGCGATCCCCACGCGCACCGTCAGCGGCCGCTTCAGCTTGTCGCCCGAGATTCTCTCCACGCTGCCGGGCTCGAGGCAGCGCACGTCGACGTTGCGCTTTGCAAGGCGCGCGCGCAGCACGTCCATCACCTGGTTGAGCTTGAACTCGTCGTCGGCGTAGACGGTGAGCAGCAGCTCGCTCAGCTCGACGCGCGCGTCCGAGCCCTTGAAGTCGAAGCGATTGGTGATTTCCTTGTTGGCCTGCTCGACCGCGTTCCTGACTTCCTGCCGGTCGACCTGGGAAACAATGTCGAACGAAGGCATTATTGCGCCTTGACGCCCGCTGCCCGCATCACTTCACCGAGCACCGCATATTCGTCCCGCAGGAACGCATCGAACTCCCCGGGCGACATCGCCATCGGCTCGGCGCCGAGCTTGGCGAGGCGCTCTTTCAGGTCGGCGCTCTGCAGCGCGCGCTGGGTCTCGGCGTTCAGCCGCGCGAGCACTTCGCGCGGCGTGTGCGCCGGCGCCAGCATGCCGACCCAGAAATTGAACTCGCCGCGCGGGAAGCCGGCCTCGGCGATGGTCGGCACGTCGGGGAAAGCCGGCGAGCGCCTGCCGGTGCTCACGGCGAGCGCGAGCAGCCGGCCTTCGCGGATCTGGCCGACCGCCGTGGTGAGCGGCGTCCAGGTGAACTGGGTCCTGCCGCCCATCGTCTCGGTCAGCGACTCCGGCGAACCCTTGAGCGGCACGTGCACCGCGTCGATGCCGGCCGCCATGCGGAATTTTTCGGCGCTGATGTGCGCGGCGCTGCCGATGCCGGCGGTGGCGTAGTTGAGCTGGCCTGGTTTCGCCTTCGCCATCGCGACGAGATCGCGCACCGAGCGCACCCCCAGCTCGGGCGACACCACCAGTACCGAGGGCAGGCCGGCGAGCGGCGCCACCCCGGCAAAATCCTTCAGTGTGTCGTAGGGCAGGTTGGCGTAGAGCACCGGGTTGACGACGTGGCCGGTCGATACCACCGCCAGGGTGTAGCCGTCGGGCGGGGATTTGGCGAGCGCAGCGATGCCGATGGTGCCGCCGGCGCCGGGGCGGTTTTCCACTACCACCGGCTGTCCCAGTGCGCTCGACAGACGCTCGGCGATCGGCCGCGCCATCGTGTCGGTGGCCGAGCCCGGCGTGAAGGGCACGATGATTCTCAGCGGCTTGGACGGGTAGGGCTGGGCGAGCGCGCCGCAGAGCGGCGCCAGCGCCAGCAGCGCGGCAACCATGATCTTCATGCCGACCTCCTCCTAACGATGATTCAAGCGCGCTATTTCATCGACCCAGCGCGCAGTGGTCGCGCGCACCCAGTCCAGGTCCGCCGCGTTCTCGTAGAGCGTGTAGACCGAGAGATTGAGCGCCTTGCCGCGCAAGAGCATCAGCGTGGTCGTCGACAGCGCGTACTGCGGGGCCTCGCTGGAGCGCCGCTGCGCCGGCGCGCGCGTGCCCTGCAGCACCGAGACCACGTCGGGGTCCCTGCGCAGCTCGGCGAGCAGGCTCGTTTTCCCGGGCGGCTGGGAATCGAGGTATTTCTGCAGGTCGCCCGCGGCGGGCGGGCTGCCGAGCGCCGCCAGCGAATCGCGAACGAAGGCGCCGAAGGCGGCAGGGCTGACGCGCTCGCGCTCCAGCCCCTTCGGGGTCACGGCGATCATGTAGCGCCTGAGCTCTGGAGTGTCGCCGAGCGTGAAGCGGCGCAGGTCGGCATCCGAGATGGCGAACAGCAGGATCTTGTTGGAGGCGGGAGTGAGCGCCTCGGCGAGCTCCATCAGCCGCGGCGAGCCGGTAAAGCCGGTATCGGCGAAACCCGGCGGCGCGTCAAGCCCGATGCGCGTCTCGCCCACCTGCACCGCGAACGGCGCGGCGGCGCATTGCAGTGAAATGGCGGCGAGGGCGGCGGCAAGGGTGCGCACGGCGGCATTCTATCCTCGGCTATCATCCCTTACTTT
Source organism: Betaproteobacteria bacterium (assembly GCA_005881595.1). Taxonomy (GTDB): domain Bacteria; phylum Pseudomonadota; class Gammaproteobacteria; order Burkholderiales; family SG8-39; genus SCGC-AG-212-J23. Next base: position 19,255 of record VBBY01000013.1, read on the forward strand.
CGGAGGCTGCAAGCTTGGCGGCGATCCTCAGCACTCTCCCGAAAGGGGAGAAGATCGGCATCGCGTTCTCGGGCGGGCTCGATACGAGCACCGCGGTGCACTGGATGCGCGCGAAGGGCGCGATTCCCTACGCGTACACCGCCAACCTCGGCCAGCCCGACGAGCCCGACTACGACGAGATCCCGCGCAAGGCGCTCGCCTACGGCGCCGGCCAGGCCCGCCTCGTCGACTGCCGTGCGCAGCTGGCCGCGCAGGGCATCGCCGCCCTCCAGTGCGGCGCGTTCCACATCGCTACCGGCGGCGCCACGTACTTCAACACCACACCGCTCGGGCGCGCCGTCACCGGCACGATGCTCGTAGTCGCGATGCGCGAGGACCAGGTCGGCATCTGGAGCGACGGCAGCACCTTCAAGGGCAACGACATCGAGCGCTTCTACCGCTACGGGCTGCTCGCCAACCCGGCGCTGCGCATCTACAAGCCCTGGCTCGACGCGCGCTTCATCGAGGAGCTCGGCGGCCGCAGCGAGATGTCGGCCTACCTGGCGAAGGCCGGCTTCGACTACAAGATGAGCGCGGAGAAGGCGTACTCGACCGACTCGAACCTGCTCGGCGCCACGCACGAGGCCAAGGACCTGGAGTTCCTCGACAAGGGCATCGCCATCGTCCAGCCGATCATGGGCGTCGCCTTCTGGCGCGAGGACGTGAAGGTGAAGGCCGAGAAGGTGGCCGTCGGCTTCGAGGCGGGCATGCCGGTCGCGCTCAACGGGCAGCGCTACGCCGACGCGGTCGCGCTTCTTTCCGAGGCGAACGCCATCGGCGGCCGCCACGGCCTCGGCATGTCCGACCAGATCGAGAACCGTATCATCGAGGCGAAGAGCCGCGGCATCTACGAGGCGCCGGGCATGGCGCTCCTGCACATCGCCTACGAGCGCCTGGTTACGGGCATCCACAACGAGGACACCATCGAGCAGTACCGCACGAACGGGCGCCGCCTCGGGCGGCTGCTCTACCAGGGCCGCTGGTTCGACCCGCAGGCGATGATGCTGCGCGAGACCGCGCAGCGCTGGGTGGCCAGCGCGTTGACGGGCGAGGTGACGCTGGAGCTTCGCCGCGGCAACGATTACTCGATCGTCGACACGCGCAGCCCGAACCTGACCTACAAGCCCGAGCGCCTCACGATGGAGAAGGGCGAGGCGTACTTCACCCCGGCGGACCGCATCGGCCAGCTGACGATGCGCAACCTCGACATCGCCGACACGCGCGACAAGCTGCGCGTCTACGGCGAGGCCGGCCTGCTCGGCGATGCGGCGAAGGGCGGCGTGCCGCTGCTCGGCGGCGACAAGCCCGCCGGCAAGAAGAAGGGCTGACCTAGCCCTACAGCTTGCCGAGCACCAGGAATTCCAGCAGCGCCTTCTGCGTATGCAGCCGGTTCTCGGCCTCGTCCCAGACCACCGATTGCGGGCCGTCGATCACCTCGGCGGCGACCTCTTCGCCGCGATGCGCCGGCAGGCAATGCATGAACAGCGCGTCCTTTTTCGCCACTCGCATCATCTCGGCGTCGACCTGCCAGGTCTGGAAATCGCGCCTGCGCTCCTCGTTTTCGGACTCGAACCCCATCGAGGTCCAGACGTCGGTGGTGACCAGGTCGGCGCCCCGGGCCGCGACCATGGGATCGGCGAAGGTCGCGCAATTCTTGTTGATTCTTTCGGCTTCGACCTCATACCCGGGCGGCGTCGAGACGTTCAGCTTGAAATCGAACAGCGCCGCAGCCTGCAGCCAGGTATTGCAGACGTTGTTCGAGTCGCCGATCCAGGCCACCGTCGCGCCGCGGATCGGTCCGCGGTGATCGATGTAGGTATAGACGTCGGCCAGGATCTGGCAGGGGTGGTACTCGTTGGTGAGGCCGTTGATCACCGGCACGCGCGAATGCCGCGCGAAGCGCTCGAGGATGCCCTGCTCGAAGGTGCGAATCATGACCACGTCGCACATGCGCGATACGACCTGCGCGGCGTCCTCCACCGGCTCGCCGCGCCCGAGCTGCGAGTCGCGCGTGCTGAGGAAGATCGCGGCGCCGCCGAGCTGGTGCATCCCCGCCTCGAACGAAAGGCGCGTGCGCGTCGACTGCTTCTCGAAGATCATTGCCAGCGTGCGGTCCTCGAGCGGCCAGTAGCGCTCGTAGCGCTTGAAGCGGTCCTTGATCGAGCGGGTGCGCGCGAACAGGTGCTCGTGCTCCTCGCGCGAAAGGTCCGTGAACTGCAGGAAGTGGCGCAGTTGCATCGCCGTCGGTTTTCGGTCAATGCGCCGCCGCCCTGGGCAGCGCGCCGCGCGCGAGGAAGTTCTGCACCAGCGGCGCCAGCCGCTCGACCACCAGGCGGCCCTCGGCCGGCGTCATGACGAGCGGCGGCAGCATGCGGATGACATTGTCGGCGGTGACGTTGATCACCAGAGCGGCGTCGAGCGCCTCCTTCACCAGCTCGCCGCAGGGCCGCTCGAGCTCGACGCCGAGCATCAGGCCCATGCCGCGGATTTCGGTAATGCCATGGACTTCCGAAAGCCCGTTACGGATGACTGCGCCTACCTTTTCGGCATTCGCGAGCAGGCCTTCCTCCTTGATTGTGTCGATGGTCGTGACCACCGCGGTCATCGCCAGCGGATTGCCGCCGAAGGTCGAGCCGTGGTTGCCGGGCTTGAGCACGCCCCTGGCGCGCCCGCCGACGACGCAGGCGCCCACCGGCACGCCCGAGCCCAGGCCTTTCGCCAGCGGCACCACATCGGGAAGGAAGCCGGCGTGCTGGTAGACGAACCATTTTCCGGTGCGCCCCAGCCCGCACTGCACCTCGTCCGAGATGAACAGCCAGTCGCGGCGCTCGCAGATCTCCTTGAGGCCGCGCAGGTAATCGAGGCGCGAGACGTTGATGCCACCTTCGCCCTGGATCGGCTCGACCATCACCGCCGCGACGTTGCGGTTGTGCTCGGCGAGGGTGCGCACGGCGTCCAGGTCGTTGAGCGGCACGCGCACGAAACCCGAGACCAGCGGCTCGAAGCCGGCTTGCACTTTGCGGCTTCCCGTGGCCGAGAGGGTGGCCAGCGAGCGGCCGTGGAACGCCTTCTCCATGACCACAATCGCCGGCTCGGCGATGCCGCGCTCGTGGCCATACTTGCGCGCGATCTTGATCGCCGCCTCGTTGGCCTCCAGCCCGGAATTGCAGAAGAACACCTCGTCCAGCCCGGTGATCTCGGCGAGGCGGTCGGCAGCCGCCTCCTGGAGCGGGATGCGAAACAGGTTGGAGGTGTGCATCAGCCGGCCGATCTGCTCGGAGAGCGCGCGCGTCAGCCTGGGGTGCGCATAGCCCAGGGTGTTCACCGCGATGCCGGCGAGGGCGTCGAGATACTTCTTTCCCGCCTCGTCCCAGAGCCACACGCCTTCGCCGCGCACGAAGGCCACCGGCTGCCGGGCATAGGTGTTCATGACGTGGGACATAGTGGGCTCCCCAAATGCAAAACGGCGGCCCGCGCCGCCGTTCAGGAAATGCTAACAGAAAATCAGGGACAGACCACCATTTCCCTAGCGCAGGCGCTGCAAGGATTTCTCTTCTTCCGGCTTAAGGACCCTGATGCACGGCAGGTAACCTTCGTGCACCACCCCGTGCATCTCCATGCGCTTGTGGGAATGCAGCAGGTCGGCGATGTAATCGACGATCTGGGAGGTGACGAGCTGCCCCGGCACGAGGACCGGGATGCCGGGCGGGTAGGGCACGATCTGGTCGGCGCAGATGCGCCCGGCGAGCTTCCCGTTGACGCGCTCGCGCTCGTCGAACACCTGAACCAGCTCGCCGCCGCAGTAATAGGCGTCGCGCGGCAGATACCGCAGCCTGGTGAACGCAGGGATCTCCGGGGTCTGCACCAGCCGTCTGGGAGCACGGTTCTCGCGCGCGATGCGCATCAGCGCATCGTAGAGTCGCGATACCTTGGAGCGCGTGGTGCCGATGGTCAGCAGCAGCGTGAGCGTATTGAAGGTCGATTTCTCGACCTGGATGTTGTAGCGCTCGAAGAGCAGCCTCTGCAGGTCGTCGACGGTATAGCCGCAGCCCGAGATGTCGATCGTCACCTTGGTGGGGTCGAGCCGGATGCCGTCGTGCCGGACCTCGTCGGGCAGCAGATCGTCGAGCTCGAGGACGCGGAACACGCGTGTCGAATTTATGAGATTCCTGACCTCGCTGGCCAGCTCGAGCGTGCGCGAGAGCAGCTTGTAGCCTTCCATCATCGCCTGCTTGCGCGCGACGTCGAGGCTGGCGATGAGCCCGTATTGCGGGCTGGTCGAGGTATGCATGTTGAAGTTCTCGCGGAACAGGTGTTCCCTGAACCCCGGATCGTTGATGTGGATCATCGACGCCTGCGAGAACGCCGACAGCACCTTGTGCGTGGACTGCGTGGCGTAATCGGCTCCCGCCTCGAGCGCCGTCGGCCGGAACTCCGGATGGAAGCGCGCGAAGCCGTACCAGGCCTCGTCGATGATCACCTTGATCCCCTTGGCGTGCGCCGCCTCGATGATCGGGGCCAGGTCGTAGCGCAGCCCGTCGTACGTGCACGAGGTGAGGATCAATGCCTGCGCGTCGGGATGTTTTTTTATCGAGCTCAGCAGGATTTTCTTTGGCACGGGGCCGTACAGCCCGTATTTGCGGTTGAGCGCCGAGTCGAGGTAGACCGGGTGCGCGCCGGAGAGCACCACGCCGTGGTGCACGCTCTTGTGGCAATTGCGGTCGAGGAGCAGCTTCTCGCCCGGCGCGAGCAGGGTCTGGAAGATCACCTTGTTGGCGGTCGAGGTGCCGTTGGTCGCGAAATACGTCCGCCGCGCGCCAAACGCCTTCGCCGCCATCGCCTGCGCCTCGGCGATCACGCCCTTGGGCTCCATCAGCGAGTCGAGCATCGGCACCGACACCGACAGGTCGGCGTCGAACACGTGCTCGCCCATGAACTCGTAGAAATCGTTCACCCAGGGGCTGCCGCGCAGCGACTCCCCCGAGGAGTGGCCCGGCGTGTGCCACTGGTCCTTCGCCATCCACACGTAGTTCTTCAGCTGGTCGTAGAACGGCGTGCGCGCGCGCTCCTGGATCTGCGCGTTGAGGATGCGGTAGATGCCGCGGTAGTCGCGCTCCTCGCGGTAGAAGTAGCCATCCACCGATTCGGTGAACAGCTTGTCGACGACGTCGTCCTCCTTCTCCTGCGCGATCAGGATGTAGACGTCGAGCTCGGGCCGGAAGCGGGTGATGCGCTGCACCAGCTCGAGCGCCGACATCTGCAATTTCTTCTTTGAATTGGAGCCGTTCCTGGCCAGGCTGTAGAGCCGGTCATCCACCAGCACCGACTGCAGGTCGCGGTCCGATTCGATGAGCGAAAGCGCTTCCTTCGCGGTGGTCACGCCGGTGAAGCTGATGCCGAGCGGGTTATCGAGCGTGCGCGCGGCGGCGTTGAGCCCCTTCACGAACTCGCGCAGCACCAGGGGCTCGTCGTTGATGACGAGGATCCGGCTGGTCAGCTTGGGCATACCGGGTCAGTACAGGCGCCTAGGGAAATCCAGAAGTCGCGCACTATAGCGCCAAGTCAATGCCTGCGTAGTTCCGCCGCGATCCTGGCAGTTTTTTCTCATGCATGAGGCGAGCTCGCGCGCCTGCCACGAAGACGCCCGGCATCGGACCATCATCAATCGCCGTACCAGATGATCCGTAAGTTCGGCGACAGTACTGCGCAGGGATCTCGTCAGACGTCATACGTAAGATTATTACGCCGTACTTTGCAGCGTTTCCGGCCGTCCCCTAGCAACCACTAGGGACGGCCTTTTAATTTCGAATCGCGTTGTGTCCTGGACACGAGGCCAGCCGAGCGTAGGAGGTTCCTATGCCTCGAACATCCACATTCTTAGTTGCTCTGGCATTCGCCGCTGCATCCTATGCACGCGATCTACCAGACCCGAAGCTCACTCCCGGGGCTACAAATCCTCAGGTTACCCAGAACAACATCAAAGCCAATATCTGCAAGAAAGGCTGGACCAAGACTGTTCGACCTCCAGTTCAATTTACGGCCTCCCTCAAGGTGAAGCAGATAGCCGAATATCACTACACAGACACGAATCCTGCGCACTACGAGGAGGACCACCTCATCTCATTGGAGCTTGGTGGTGCCCCGAAGAATGAGAAGAACCTATGGCCGCAGCCACGTAGTGGGCCCTGGACCGCGAAAATGAAGGACGATCTGGAAAACGTGCTCAACAAAGGATTGTGCTCGGGGGAGATGACGCTCGCAGTCGCTCAAAAGGCGATTCGCACTGACTGGGTTGCCGCCTACAAGAAGTACGTCATCCCCGTGGCGAAGACAAAAAAGGGCCCAACCTCTGAACGCAAGAAGTTATACGGCCAGTAATTAAGGACGTGCAGTTCCCGCGTGGCCCGACAGCGGCCGCACAGCTGCGGAGCCTGCAACCGGCACAGACCCGACGAATAAAAAAGATCCAGCCGAAGCGCTGGGCGTGACTGGATCAAAGGCTTGGCAGCGAGAAAGGCATATCGGGTCAGTATAATTTCGCATGCCCGACGCGAGCGCAGTGCAGTTCGTCTTCCAGGGGACGACTCTCGACGGCAAATATTCGCCCTTCGTCAGTTTCTCCAGGGACAACGAATTGCGCGTCCGTGATGGACGCGTTGCCGAGCGAAGCAAGCTCGCCGAGCTGCAGCGTGTCGGGGATACCGCTTAGTTGTTACTTCATGCCCTTCAGGGCATGCGCCAGGCGGCTCTTGTGCCGGTCGCCGGCATTGCGGTGCATGACGCCTTTCGCGACCACGCGATCGATGAGGCGCTGCGAATCGCGCAGCGCTTTGGCAGCGGCGTCCTGGTTGCCGGCGGCGACCGCCTTGTTCACGTTCTTGATGGCGGTGCGCACGGTGGTGCGCAGCCTCATGTTGTGGATGCGGAGCTGCACCGCCTGGTGGGCGCGCTTGCGGGCGGACTTGATGTTTGCCATGAAGGGGTGGGTCCGGAAAGGGGCCGAATTCTAGCATGAACCTCCTGCGCGCCCTGGCCACGGTCAGCAGCCTGACCCTGGTCAGCCGCATCCTGGGCTACCTGCGCGACTTCATCATCGCCCGCGCCTTCGGCGCGAGCCTCGCCACCGACGCCTTCTTCGTCGCCTTCCGCATCCCGAACCTGCTGCGGCGGCTGTTCGCCGAGGGCGCCTTCTCGCAGGCTTTCGTGCCGGTCCTCGCCGAGCATAAGAACCGCACTTCCCCCGAGGAAACGCGCAGGCTCGTCGACGGGGTCGGCACACTCCTGTTTTTAGCGTTGGTCGCGGTGGCGGCGCTCGGCGTGGCGGCGGCGCCGATCATCGTCTACATCTCGGCACCGGGTTTCGCCGCCGACACCGTCAAGTTCGGTCTGACGGTCACGATGCTGCGCATCACCTTTCCGTACATCGCGTTCATCTCCCTTGTAGCGTTTGCCGCCGGCATCCTGAACACCTGGAACCGCTTTTCGCTCCCCGCCATTACGCCGGCCATGCTCAATATCGCGTTCATCGTCGGCGCTTTGTTCTTTGCTGACTACTTTGATCCCCCGATCCTGGTTCTCGCTTGGGCAGTGTTCGTCGGCGGAGCCTTGCAGCTGATCCTCCAGATTCCCACTCTCGCAAGACTTGGACTGCTCCCTCGCCCTCGGCTCAATTGGTCGCATCCCGGCGTGCGGCGCATGCTCAAGCTGATGGCGCCGGCGGCATTCGGCGTCTCGATCAGCCAGGTATCGCTGCTCATCAACACGATCTTCGCTTCCTTCCTCGTCTCCGGCAGCGTGTCCTGGCTCTACTACGCCGACCGGCTGATGGAATTCCCGGCGGGCGTGCTCGGCGTCGCGCTGGGGTCGATTCTCCTGCCGAGCCTGTCGAAGTATCATGCCGACGCCAGGCACGCCGAATATGGCGGGCTGCTCGACTGGGGTCTGCGCCTCGCGTTCCTCCTTGCCGTGCCGAGCGCCGTCGCCCTCGCCGTGCTGGCTTTGCCGCTCGTGGCGACGCTGTTTCACTATGGCCGCTTTGCAGCCGAGGACGCGTGGATGACCCGCCAGGCGCTGGTCGCGTATAGCGTCGGCCTGCTGGGGATGATCCTGGTCAAGATCCTGGCGCCGGGGTTTTACGCGCGACAGAACATCGTCACCCCGGTCAAGATCGGCATTCTCACCCTCGTCGTCACGCAGCTGCTCAACCTGATCTTCATCGTTCCTCTCAAACATGCAGGCCTCGCGCTCGCCATCGGCCTGGGCGCGTGTCTCAACGCGGGGCTGCTATACCGCTACCTGCGGCGCCATGGCGTCTACACGCCGCAGCCCGGCTGGCCGGTGTTCCTGCTCAAGGTCGCCGCCGCGGCGGCCTGCATGGCGCTCGCGCTGTTCGCCACCATGGGCGAGTCCGGCTGGTGGCTGTCCGCGCCCTGGCAGCAAAAGCTCCCCGCGCTCATCGGTCTGGTGCTGCTTGGAGGCGCCGCCTACGCCGGCTGCCTCCTGGCATTCGGCATGCGGCCGCGCGACTTCTCGCGGCGCGGAGCCGCGTGATGAGCCATTCGCTCGAGCCTTTCGCGCAGCTGCTCGGAGGCGACGATTCGCGCATCGACCTGGCGCGCGCCTGCCTGATGATCGCGCAGGACGCGTATCCCGGCCTCGACGTCGACCGCTACCTGGGCGAGATCGAGCGCATGGCGATACGCCTGCGCGCGCGCATGCCTCAGGCCAACGCCGCGGAGGAAAGGGTGGTGGCGCTCAACCAGTTTCTCTTCGATGACCTCGGGTACTGGGGCAATACCGATGACTACTACGATCCGCGCAACAGCTACCTGAACGAGGTGATCGACCGCAAGACCGGCACTCCGATCAGCCTTTCGATCCTCTATATGGAGCTCGGCCGGCGCATCGGGCTGCCGCTCGAAGGCGTGTCCTTCCCCGGGCACTTCCTGGTGCGCCTGCGCCTGCGCGGCGGCACGCTGGTGCTCGACCCCTTCGCGGGCGGCACGCCGCAATCCGAGGCCGAGCTGCGCGAGCGCCTGCAGCGCGTGATTCCCGAAGGCGCGGCCGGCGGCGTCGCGGTGGGCGAGCTGCCGCTCGACCAGTTTCTCGAGCCCGCGTCCAACCGGCAGATCCTGGCGCGCGTGCTGCGCAACCTGAAGGGGATCTATCGGGAAAAGGACAAGCCCGAGCGCATGCTCGAGGTGCTCAACCGCATGCTGGTCGTCGCGCCCGACGCCAGCAGCGAGCTGCGCGATCGCGGCTACGTCTACCGGCGGCTCGAGTGCTGGCGCCCGGCGCTGAAAGATCTCAGCGACTACGTCGAGCGCGAGCCCGAGGCGCCGGACCTCGACGACGTGCGCGTCAAGCTGATGGAGCTCTCCGCGCTCTGCGCGCGGCTGAATTAGCCGTTACAATCGCGGGCCTCATTCGCTGAGGAGCAAAGTCGTGGAGCGCAGATCGTTTCTTAAGAAAGCTGCTGCCGGAGTCGCCGCCGGCGCAGTCGCCGCGCCGGCCATCGCGCAGTCGCAGCCGCCCATCACCTGGCGCATGGCGGCGAGCTGGCCCAAGAGCCTGGATACCCTGTTCGGCGGCGCCGATCTGGTCGCCAGGCGCGTCGGAGAGATTACCGACGGCAAGTTCCAGATCCGCACTTTTGCCGCCGGCGAGATCGTCCCGGCGCTGCAGGTGCTCGACGCCGTGCAGGCGGGCACCGTGGAGCTCGGGCACACGGCGACCTATTACTACTTCGGCAAGGATCCGACGTTCGCGCTTGGCACCTCGGTGTGCTTCGGCATGAATACCCGCCAGAACAACGCCTGGTGGCATTTCGGCGGCGGGCGCGAGGCGATGGAGCCGCTGTTCAAGGAGTACGGCTGCATCGCGATCCCGGCAGGCAATACCGGCTGCCAGATGGGCGGCTGGTTCCGCAAGGAGATCAAGTCGGTCGCCGACCTGAAGGGTCTCAAGTTCCGCATCGGCGGCATGGCGGGATTGATCCTCGCCAAGCTGGGGGTCGTGCCGCAGCTGATCGGCGGGCCGGACATCTATCCGGCGCTCGAGAAGGGCACCATCGACGCCGCCGAATGGGTCGGTCCCTACGACGACGAGAAACTCGGCTTCAACAAGGTCGCGCAGCACTACTACTACCCGGGGTTCTGGGAAGGCGGCCCGACGCTGCTAACCCTCGTCAACGAGAAGAAGTGGAACGAGCTGCCGAAGAGCTACCAGGCGGCGCTGACAGCGGCGTGCGGCGAGGCAAACGCGTGGATGCCGGCAAAGTACGACGCGCAGAACCCGCCGGCGCTGCGCCGCTTGATCGGCAGCGGCACCAAGATCCATCCGTTCCCCAGGTCGGTCCTGGAGGCCGCCGAAAAAGCCTCCTACGAGCTCTACGAGGAGCTCAAGGCGAAGAGCAAGCACTGGGCGCGCGTCTATCCCGAGTGGAAGAAGTTCCGCGACGAGCAGTACCTGTGGTTCCGCGTCGCCGAGTCCACCTTCGACAACTATTCGTTTTTCTCGAAGATCGGCGCGCCCAGGTAGCTTACTTGCTGAACTGCTTCTGCAGATCGTCTGACGAGTCCGTCCCCGGCCCCGCGCCCGGGGCGGCGCCCTCGCGGTTGAGCTCTTCACGTTCGTACTCCGGCGTGGGCACGATGATCTGGACTTTCGAGGGATCGAACTTCAGCTTCTCCACGTTGCCGGTCACCAGGCCCGGGAACACGATCACGACGCCGACCATGATGACCTGGATCACCACGAACGGCACCGCGCCCCAGTAGATCTGGCCGGTCGTGACCGGCGGCGTCGATTTGCCCGAGATCTTGTCGAGGTACTCGCGCGCCGGCGCCACGCTGCGCAGGTAGAACAGCGCGAAGCCGAACGGCGGGTGCATGAACGAGGTCTGCATGTTCACGCCGAGCAGCACGCCGAACCAGATCAGGTCGATGCCAAGCTTGTCTGCAACTGGCGCCAGTAATGGCACGATGATGAACGCCAGCTCGAAGAAATCGAGGAAGAAGGCGAGCAGGAAGGTAAGGACGTTCACGACGATGAGAAAGCCGATCTGGCCGCCGGGCAGGCTGGTGAGCAGGTGCTCGACCCACAGATCGCCGTTCACGCCGCGGAACGTGAGGCTGAATACGGTCGCGCCGACGAGGATGAAGACCACGAACGAAGTCAGCTTGGCGGTCGAGTTCATGGCCTGCTTGAGCAGCGCCCAGCTCAGGCGCCGGTTGATGAGCGCCAGCGCCAGCGCGCCGGTGGCGCCCATCGCGCCGCCCTCAGTCGGCGTCGCGATGCCGAGGAAGATGGTTCCCAGCACCAGGAAGATGAGCGCGAGCGGCGGGATCAGCACGAAGAGCACGCGGGCGACAAGCTTCCAGCCGCGCAGCAGGCGCGCCGCGGGCGGCAGCGCCGGCACGGCTTTGGGATAGAACAGAGATACGCCCAGCACGTAGGTGGCATACAGGGCGGTCAGGACCAGGCCCGGGACGATGGCGCCGGCGTACATGTCGCCGACCGAGCGACCGAGCTGGTCGGCGAGCACGATCAGCACCAGGCTCGGCGGGATGATCTGCGCGAGCGTCCCGGAGGCGGCGATGACACCGCTCGCGAGCCTGCGGTCGTAGCCGTAGCGCAGCATGATCGGCAGCGAGATCAATCCCATCGAGATCACCGACGCGGCCACCACGCCGGTAGTCGCTGCGAGCAGCGCGCCGACGAAGATCACGGCATAGGCGAGTCCGCCGCGGACCGGCCCGAACAGCTGCCCGATGGTGTCGAGCAGGTCTTCCGCCATGCCGCTGCGCTCGAGGATCAGGCCCATGAAGGTGAAGAACGGCACCGCGAGCAGGGTGTCGTTCGACATGATGCCGAAGATGCGCTCGGGCAGCGCCTGGTACAGCGCCGGCGTCAGCAGGCCGAGCTCGACGCCGATGAACCCGAACGACAGGCCAAGGGCGGCGAGAGCGAACGCCACCGGATAGCCGAGCAGCAGGAACGCCACGAGCGTGGCGAACATCAGCGGCGCCATGTTCGCGACCAGGAAGGCGCTCATTTCGCCGCTTTGTCTTCGATGCGCATCAGCTCAAGCGCCGGCTCCTCGTGCTTCTCCACCGGGTCGGGGATGAGTCCACGCAGGTATGCGAAGCGCTTGATCAGCTCCGAGATCCCCTGCAGCGTGAGCAGGAAAAATCCCACCGGCACGAGCAGTCGCGCCGGCCAGCGGACCAGGCCGCCGGCGCTGCCCGAAATCTCGCCGCTGGTCCAGGCGTTCATGAAGACCGGCCACGACGACCACATCATGTAGAGCGCGATCGGCAGCAGGAAAAAAGCCGTGCCGAAGATGTCGATCCAGATCTGCTTGCGGCGCGAAAGGTTGGCAGCCACGACGTCGATCCGGATGTGCTCGTTGTGGAGCAGCGTATAGCCCGAGCAAAGCAGGAACACGGCCGAGAACAGATACCACTGCAGCTCGAGCCAGGCGTTCGAGGCGATCGAAAGCGCATAGCGCGAAATGGCGTTCGCGGCGCTGACCAGCACCATGATCAGCACGCACCAGTAGACCAGGCGCCCGATGCGCTCGTTGACGGCATCGATCGCGCGCGACAGCGCCAGCAGCGGTTTCATGGAGCCCTAGCTGGGGAAGTTATTTTTGTCGCATGCGAAGCGCGCGTTGCTGCATGTCCGCATGCAGTTCGGGTTTGTAGCCTAGCGCAAAGGCGAGCTCCGCGCAGAGAAAGATCGGCGCGACGAAGATCTGGAACAGGTTGTCGGCGAGCGCCGGCTTGCGGCCCTCGAACACATGGCCGACGAGCTGCAGGATCCAGCCGCCGACGAACAGCACGCCGAACCAGACCCAGCCCCGGGCCGCGCCCTGTCCGGCGATTCTTTCTCCCGCCAAAACAAGAATGCCAGTAATCAAAAGCATGGCGAGCGCCAGCGGCACGTCGAGCAGGAAGTAGTAGACCAGCACCGCCGCTGCGAACAGCATCGCCGCGCTGATCGCGACGCCGCCGAGCTCCAAGCGCAGCCAGGCGAGTGGAATGAAAAGCGACAGCATGATCGCCGGCACGCCGATAAAGTGCGTCGCTTTATTGCGCGCGTCCTGATGGTACGCCGCATAAAACGCCATCTGCTCTTCGAGAGTTTTCATAAACACACTATAATTCAATATTTTAACCGTCTCCATGGTCGTCACGCACGGCGCGTTGCAGGCCACCCGAGGCCGGTGCGCGCTGACCATCGGCAACTTCGACGGCGTGCACCGCGGCCACCGCGCGCTCATCGACCGCGTGGCCGCGAAAGCGCGCGAGTTGAAGCTGGCTTCCTGCGTTCTCACCTTTGAGCCGCACCCGCGCGAGTTCTTCTCGCGCGACGCGGCGCCGGCGCGCCTGAGCCGCCTGCGCGACAAGCTCGAGCTGCTGGCGACGACGGGCATCAAGCGCGTGCACATCGTGCGTTTCGACGCGCGCTTTGCATCGCTTGCAGCCGAGCGCTTCGTCGAGGACGTGCTGCTGCGGGGGCTCGGCACGCGCTGGCTGCTCGTCGGCCGCGATTTCCGCTTCGGCGCGCGGCGCGCCGGCGATTTCGGGACGCTCGAGGAGGCGGCGGTGCGCCACGGATTCCGCCTGGAAGCGATGCCCGATGTGCTGTTCGAAGGCGAGCGCGTCTCGAGCTCCGCGGTGCGCGGCGCGCTCGGCGCGGGCGATCTGCGCCGCGCCGAGCGGCTGCTGGGACACCCGTATACCCTCAGCGGCCGGGTGGCGCACGGCGCGAAGCTGGGCCGCGCCCTGGGATTTCCCACCGCCAACATCGCGTTGCGGCGGCCCCCGCCGCTCGGCGGCATCTTTGCCGTGGAGGTCGAAGGCCTCGGCCCGGGGGTCGCCAGCGTCGGCAGGCGACCGACGGTGAACCCGGTCCCGGTGCCGCTGCTGGAGGTGCATCTGTTCGATTGCGACCAGGAGCTTTATGGGCGGCACCTGAAGGTTTGCTTCCTCGAGAAGCTGCGCGACGAGAAGAAGTACGACGGGCTCGATGCCCTGAAGCAGGCGATCGCGCAGGATGCGGGCCGGGCCCGGGAATATTTTGCGCGACATGGCTGACTACAAAGACACGCTGAACCTCCCAGAGACGCCGTTCCCGATGCGCGGCGACCTCGCCAAACGCGAGCCGCAGTGGGTGAAGGACTGGAAGGAGAAAGGCGTCTACCGCCGCTTGCGGGGAATCGCGAAGGGGCGGCCGCGCTTCGTGCTGCACGACGGCCCGCCGTACGCCAACGCTGACATCCACATCGGCACCGCGGTCAACAAGATCCTGAAGGACATCGTCGTCAAGTCGAAGACCCTCGCCGGTTTCGATGCGCCGTATGTGCCCGGCTGGGACTGCCATGGCATGCCGATCGAGGTGCAGATCGAGAAGAAGTATGGCAAGAACCTGCCGCCCGAGGAAACGTTGCGTCTGTGCCGCGCCTTCGCGCTGGGGCAGATCGAGAACCAGAAGAAGGACTTCGAGCGCCTCGGCGTAATGGGCGACTGGGAGCACCCGTACCTGACGATGGCCTATGGCAACGAGGCCGACGAGATCCGCGTGCTCGGCAAGCTGCTCGCGAAGGGCTACCTCTATCGCGGCCTGAAGCCGGTCAACTGGTGCTTCGATTGCGGCTCGGCGCTCGCCGAAGCCGAGGTCGAGTACGAGGAGCGCAAGGACCCGGCGGTCGATGTCGGCTTTCCGTTTCTTGAAAACGAGAAGATTGCAAAGGCCTTTGGCCTCCCCGGGCTCCCTGCGGAGAGAGGCTACGCTGTGATCTGGACCACCACGCCTTGGACCTTGCCCGGCAACCAGGCGCTCAACGTTCATCCCGAGCTGACCTACAACCTGGTCGAGACGGAAAAGGGACTGCTGATCCTCGCCGCCGAGCTGCAGGAAGCCTGCCTCAAGCGCTACCAGCTGGCCGGGAAGACGCTCGCCTCGTGCAAGGGCAGGGCGCTGGAGCACATCCGTTTCCGCCATCCGTTCTACGACCGCGAGGTGCCGATCTATCTCGGCGAATACGTGACGCTCGACAGCGGCACCGGGATCGTGCATTCGGCTCCCGCCTACGGCGTCGAGGACTTCGAGTCTTGCCGCCGCTACGGCATGCGCGACGAAGACATCCTTGCCCCGGTCATGGGCGATGGCCGGTTCGTGGCTTCGCTGCCGCTCTTCGGCGCAATGACGATCTGGGAGGCGAACCCGAAGATCGTGCAGGAGCTGAGGAAGCGCAACGTCCTGTTCCATCATGAGACGTACACGCATAGCTACATGCACTGCTGGCGGCACAAGACGCCCGTGATCCTGCGCGCGACCACGCAATGGTTCGCGGCGATGGACAAGGAAGTCGGCGGCGAAACCCTGCGCGCGACGGCGTTGCGCGGCATCGAGCAGACCGAGTTCTTTCCGCCCTGGGGCAAGGCGCGGCTGCAGGGCATGATCGCCAATCGCCCGGACTGGACGCTGTCGCGGCAGCGCCAGTGGGGCGTGCCGATGCCGTTTTTCCTGCACCGCGAGACGGGCAGGCTGCACCCGCGCACGCCCGGGTTGCTCGAGGAAGTGGCGCAGCGCGTCGAGCGCGCCGGCATCGAGGCCTGGCAGTCGGTGCGCGGCGAAGAATTGATCGGCGCCGAGGCAGCG
>VBBY01000134.1 GCA_005881595.1 Betaproteobacteria bacterium
AGAGATTGAACGCGCTCATCGCGGCCCGGCGGCGTTAATGACCGCGCTCTGCGTCAGTCGCACGCGCTCGCCTTCGTGCAGCAGATGCGCGCCGAGCGCCACGACGCGATCGCCGGCCTTGAGATCGCCGATGACCGAAGCTGCTTCGCCGCTGAGGCTAGCGATTTGCACCGCACGCCGAGTGACCCGGGGCGTGTCCCCTTCGACCAGCCATACGCCGGGACCCTCGCCCGGATCGAAGATTGCACCGATCGGTACCTGCAGCGCTGGCGCGGACCGGCCGTCGGATATCTGCATGGAGATGGTCGAGCCGAGTGGCGCGACCGCCAGGCGATCCTCCAGCACATAGCGGGCCTCGAACGTCCGGGTCTGACGGTTCGCGGCATCCGACAACTGGCGAAGTTTCGCCGGGCCCGTCAACCCGCTTCCATACAGAGTCGCCCGGCCTGTGGATCCGATCGCAGGTCGCAGAGTTTCGGGGAGCTCGATGACGGCCTCCCGCCGCCCGGCATGCGCCACGCGCACGACGACCTGACCGGCATTGACGACTTGACCCGGCTCCGCCAAGGTCTCGACGACCACGCCATCCCCGTCCGCAACCAGGACGGCGTAACCTGTTTCATTGCGAGCAACATCCGCCCGGGCCTCGGCCGCATTGAGTTGCGCTCTCGCCGACTCGGCGTCGGCCTTGGCCTTGTCATAGGCCGATGCCGAAACCGCGCCGCCGGCGACGAGATCGCGGTAGCGGGCCTCGTCATCCGCAGTCTGGCGCGCTCGCGCCCTCGCAGCGACAACGGCCTCCTCGTGCGCACGCATGGCGAGCCTTAGGTCGGCGGGGTCGATACGCATCAGCGGCTGGCCACGCTTGACGGTTTGTCCCGCATCAACCAGCCGTTCCAGAACCTTTCCGGGGACCCGGAATCCGAGGTCGCTCTGCACGCGGGCCGCGACGATGCCGGTGAACGAACGCTCTGACTGCACCGAGCGCTCGACAGGCTCTATCCGAACCAGCGGAGGCTGCGTGCGCGGGTCGCTCAAGGAGGAAGCGGCGTCGCTGCATGCCGCCAAAACGAAGGGCAAGAGGCCGATGACAGCAACGACTACGGCGGGATGGCGCTGAAGCATTGGAATCTCCGGAGAACGGCTGTTAAGCAATCACTGAAGGGCGCTGTAGCTGTTGCTGCTTGCAGTTCGCGTATCCCACCCGCCACCCAAGGCCCGGAAGGAGGAGATGGCGGCGCGAGCAACTTCGGTTTGCGCCTGCGCCTTCTCGTCGCGCATCTGCAGCAGGTTGCCGTCGGCATTCAGTACCTCGATCAAGCTGACCACGCCGCCTTTGTAGGCGGCAAGCGAGTTCTCGCGCGCACGCGCGAGCGACGATTCACCGCGCGTTAGGATGCCGAGTTGGGCCTCGCGTTTGACGAGGGCCGAAAACGAGTTCTCCACTTCCTCGGTCGCCCGCAGGACGGCCAGCCGGTATGCCGCGAGAGCTTCACCCTCCCGGCCACGCGCAACGGCGATCTGCGCATCGACGCGGCCGAAGTCGAACAAACGCCAGCGCAGTCCGAGGACCCCCTGGGCTTGGTTCGCACCGCTGGTAAAGAGGTTACGGCTCGAGATCGCGGTGGCGCTGCCCAGCAGCGCGCCGAGCGAGAACTTGGGGTAGTACTCCGCGATCGCCACGCCGATGCGTGCGTTGGCCGCTGCCAGGCGCCGCTCGGCCACCATGAGGTCCGGTCGGCGTCGAATCATCTCGGCCGGGGTGCCGGTCTCGGCAAGATCCGGAGCGACCGGGACCGGTGCCGGCGCGCTCAGCTCGCCGCGGTGGGTTCCCGGCTGTACTCCGAGAAGCACGTCGAGCGCATTCATCGCCGCGTCGAGCGCAGCGTCCAGGACGGGGACTTGCGCCTCGACCTGAGCGAGCGAGCCCTCGGCTTGGCGCACTTGCAACTCGGCGGCGATCCCCTTCTCGTACTGGAGCATGACCGTCGAGAGAAGCTGACGGCGCGTCTCCGCTTGTTGCCGGGCGATCGCGATGCGCGCTTGCAGTCCCCGGACCGTGACGTACACATCCGCCGTTTGCGCCGCCACGGCCAGCCGTGTCGCGACCGCGCCGGCTTCGGATGCCTGATACTCCGCGCGCGCGGCTTCCTGCCCTCTTCGCAGGCCGCCGAACACGTCGATTTCCCAGCTCGCACCGAGGTTGGCCTCGTAGTAGCTGCCTCTGCGGTCGAAGCCGGGCGTCGAGCTCAGCACCTGCCCTAGCGGAGTCTCGAGCGACTGGTAATTCTTTACGCCCTGCGCGCTCACATTGGCTGATGGAAGCAGCGCTGCATCCGCCAGGCGCAAGGACGCGCGCGCCTGGGCGACACGCGCCGCCGCCAGCGCCATGTCGAGATTCTGGTCGAGCGCCAGTGCGACGAAGCGCGTCAGCATTGGATCATCGAAGGCGGCCCACCAGGTCTGGAGGTCCGCTTTGCTCTGAATCTCGCGGCGGCCGATCCCGTCCTGACCAAGAAAACGGGACGTCACGGAAATGTCGGGCGACTGGTAGTCCGGGCCGACCGCGCAACCGCTCAGGAGGCTGGCGCTCAGCAAGAGGACGATAGCGGTCGGTCGATTGGATATGATGATCGTCATATTCGAGGTCAAAAAAAACTAGCCCACCGCGGTGCGAACGAGCTCGCGCGCTGCCTTGCGAATGCGTTTGGAAAGCTGCGCATCGTCGACGGCGCGCGCCAGGACTACGGACCCGACCAGGGTCGCAGCGATACCCATCGCTTTGTCGTGACCTGCGCTCCTGCCCCATTCGGGCAATTGGCGCTCGACCAGGCCGATAATGTCTTTGATGCGCCGGTTCGCCGCACGGCGCACATCCGCGTGCTGGCGCGGCACTTCGGTCCCTGCCGCGGCGATGGCGCAGCCCTTCTCCGGCGCCGCCACATGCCCGTCGGAGAGATAGGCGTCGACTAGCGCCATGAGCTCCTGGCCCGGCTTCGCCGCCGCGATCGCTCGGGTGAGGTGCTCGCTCGATTCCGCACCTTCCTGGTCGGCCGCCGCCGCGAGCAGCGCGTCGCGCGACTCGAAGTGTGCATAGAACCCGCCGTGCGTGAGGCCGGCCTCCTTCATCACGTCGGCGACCCCGACGCCTTCGTAGCCGTGCTTGCGAATGGCGCGCGCCGCCGCGCGCAGAATCCGCTCGCGGGTTTCCTCCTTCTTGGAGCCGGCCTTGACAGTTGTCATATGACGCACATCATATTCGCAAAGATAGGACTCTGTCAAGCGCTACTAGGAATACGTCTGCGTACTGGTTCGAAAGCCAGGCGCCGCCCGGGTTTCCAGCCGCGTGAATGGCTTAGGTCAGATTGCGCGCGAGAAGAAGCTGATTCAGGATTTGATCGTCCGCGGCTAGGCTCCTGTCAGCGAGTCGGAGTCTACGATCGCAAGGTTCTCGAATCGTGACCGCATCTGCCCATACCACCCGCCGACACCCGGCGCAGGACTGATTCAATTTTCCGGCGGTTTTTCGAAAAAAAAACTCTCAGGCAGGAACGCCGATGCTATGTAATCGGTATCTTTTACCGATACACCGTGAACGCGGAAATGGTCCCGCCAAGCTCTGACGACTGCTACGATCTTGTCAATTTCCTTCCTAGCCGCTTCGATCGTAAGTCCGAATCGCTCGCATTGGGAAAGCACGTTGTAAATGCTCGCCGTGCGACCATAGGTGCCGACCGTCATTGCGAGGTCGCGGCGTTCGAGACTGACCAGAGGCGCTGGCACGAGATCGTAGGCGGGCGTGAGCCGCCAGCCGCGCGCAGTGCGGCGCACGGCGTGGTTGCGAGGATGGTCGTCGTTGTTCGTCACGGCAGCATTGAAAACGATACGTCGGAACAGCTCGACGCGATCTTCGTCGGGTTTTTCCGACCAGCGGCGAAGCTGGTCCGCGAGCAGTAGATACGACCAGCGTTCCCGGTCGAGGTAATCGTCGTCGCAGTCGAGCATGGTGAGTCCGCTGACGAACCCGAAGCGAAGATAGCCGCCTTGAGCGTATTCGCGGTCGAAGCGCTCCACCATGAGCACGTCGTGCTCCGCGACGGATTCAAGGCGCGCATTGCAAACCGCGATGCCGCAACGACGCGCCAGCTCAAGGGTCGCGTACTCGACTCGCTGAAGCTTGCATCGATCGCCTTTTTCCGGAAATTTGCCGAGCCACAGGCGATTGCCGTCTTCGATGGTGGCCTTGGGCCGCGCGCCGCCCATGGAGGTGCCGGGCTCGAGCTGTTCGAGGATGTGTTCCGGCACCCGCTTTCCCTCTTCGATCGCCTCCGCGGCAGCGACCAGTTCTGCCAGTTGATGCGTACGGTTGTATCGGCGCTTCGATGCGGGAGGTTCCACACTAGTGCCGAAGCTCAGATAACCGGCGCCGTCCTGCGGCCCATTGAGCAGATAGTCGATTTCCTCCAGATCCCCCGGGCTGCGCTGCAGCTTGTGCTCGATCACGCGCCGACCCCAGGCGTCGGGCGCTGCATCGCGCACAGCGCCGGGAATGCCCTTGAGCTTGGTGAACTCGCGGACGATGTCGCCGAGCGGAAGCTGGAACGGATCGAATTCGACCGCGTCCTTGCGCTCCAGGTAACGGTCGCCGTAGCGAAAACGGCCGACGAACGTTCCGTCGCGCAGCTTTTCCACTTTCAAGAGCGCTGCCGGCACAGTGTTGAGCGTACCGGGCAGTTGAACGTAGATATAGGCCTGGCTCTCAGAAGTCATATTCGTTCTTCAACTTCTGCGATTTGCGGACGCGCGCGGGCCGACGCGACGCTTCCAGCGTCTTGCCATGGATATCAGCGTCGGGATGCGCGACGCCATCGAGAGTCTTGTCGAGGCCGAGTGCCCACAGGACGGTGATATAAGCTCCGAGCGCAACGCCGGGTTTCCCGAGCTCAAGAGCGTTGAGGGTGTTGCGATTGATGCCTGCCTTGGCGGCGACCTCGGCAATCGACAGACCGCGCCGAGTCCTGGCCACTCGCACGCGATGGCCAAGTTCCTTGACGCGCCCAGTAGCCTCGATAGGGAGAGTTTTTGTATTGCCCATAATGTTAGGCACTAAACTGAATAATGCCTAATATATTGGGCTAATAAGCTATGTTCGTCAACTAGAAAACAGGCTGAAACTCAGGCCGCTCGAAGCGGCAAGACGTTTCGCGCAGCCAGCGCATCAAGATAGTTCGCCCCCTTCTGCAGCCAGTCCCGCGCTTCGGAGTCCTAGTGATGCCGGTCGTAGATCGCAGCCACCGAGCTGTCGACGTGGTTAAGGATGCGGTCCTGCACGACGCCCGGGCAACGGAGCTTCGCCAGCCCGGTTGCGACCGTGCGGCCCAAATCATGATCCGGCACACTGTGCGTCGCCGCGTTCCTCGCCTGACTTCATACAAGCGATAATCGCGGCGGTCAGGGGCTGCGATTTTTTTAGAACCGGTTTCAAAAATGGCTTTACGCATTTTGCAGGAAGCGCCAGCAGATCAGGCAGCAGCCGATTTTGAGGAACGCTTCGTGAATGCTGGGCAGCCGTTCACATCGGATTCGGAGTCTGCGAAACCAATGCAGCCAAGCGATAGTGCGCTCCACCACCCGAAAGCTTTGTTGACCTGATTCTCACCGAGGGGTTGCCTGACAGCTCACTGCCGAACCGACAACCGACCGTAGATAGGTAACTTACTCACCTTCCGCCAGCCGTGACGATATTCTCGCCACCGCTCTCAACGCCGCGAGGTAGACCCTAGCGTCGCCGTCTTTCGCGGCCACATTCAGGTACGCTGCGGCAAGCTTCGGATCGGCCCGGAGTTCCTCGACGAGCCGCTCGTGGTGCGACACCGTGAGCTCATCGCGCGCTCGTAGCGCGCTTTTCGCTTTGTGTGCTCTTGCCATAGCCACTATTTTGCCCGA
>VBBY01000111.1 GCA_005881595.1 Betaproteobacteria bacterium
GACGACTACAGGACACAGCCTACCGGTAACGCCGGCGCGCGCCTCGCTTGCGCCGTGATCCAGCGCCGCTGATTGCAGAGGAGGAGGAGTGGAAAGGGCGCCGCAAGGCGCCCTTTTCTTTACGCCGTGCCCTCGACGAGGACCAGGCGGCCGCGCGAAGCCTTCTGGCGCAGCTTGATGAGCGGCGCATATTCCGGCGAGCGGTACCACTTCAGGGCCTCTTCCAGCGTCGGAAATTCAAGCACTGCCAGGCGCTTCGGCGACCAGCCGGACATCGGTTCTCCTAGAGCAAGAGTCTGGCGGCGAGGCCGAGCGCAGCGCACGCGGCGATGACCGGAATTATGCCGGCCCTGAAGCGGAACAACGCGGCAAAGGCGGCCACGCCGATGACGGCCGAAGGCCAGTCGAAGGGACCGGAGCGCCCTTCGGGCCACAGCACGTGGTAGGCGAAGAACAGCGCGAGATTGAGGATCACCCCCACCACGGCGGCCGTGATTCCGGTCAGCGGCGCGGTGAACCGCAGGTCGCCGTGCGTGGTCTCGATGAAGGGCGCGCCCATGAAGATGAAGATGAACGAGGGCAGGAAGGTGAAGAACGTCGCCACGAGCGCCCCGGCAACGCCGGCCCCAATGAAACCGACGAAGGCCACTACCATGATGAGCGGCCCGGGCGTCGTTTCGCCGAGCGCCAGCCCGTCGATCATCTGCAGCGCGGTGAGCCAGTGATATTGCTCCACGGCCGCCTGGACCACGTACGGCAGCACGGCGTAAGCACCGCCGAAAGTCACCAGCGCCGCCTTGGTGAAGAACCAGCCCATCTGCGTCAGCGTCCCGTCCCAGCCATGGACTGCCGCCAGCGCGCCCAGGACCAGGGCCCACAGCGCCAGTCCGGCAAACCCGAACGCCGAAAACTTTTTCCAGGAAAAGCGTGCGTGCTCGGGCGTCGGCGTGTGGTCATCGATCAGCGCCGGGCCGAAGCTGGCGTGCGCGCAGGAGTGCCCGCCGCCAGAGCTGAATTTCCCGGGAGTGAAATAGCCGGCTATCCCCGCGGCGATGACGATCGCCGGAAACGGCGCGTCGAATGCGAAGATGGCGATGAACGCGGCGGCGGCGATCGTCCACAGCCACGCGTTCTTCAGCGCGCGCGAGCCGATGCGATGCGCCGCGGCGAGCACGATCGCGACTACCGCCGGCTTGATGCCGTAGAACAGCCCCGCGAGCAGCGGCACGTCGCCATAGGCGAGGTAGATCCAGGATAGCGCGATCAGGATGAACACCGAAGGCAGCACGAACAGCCCGCCGGCGACGATGCCGCCCCAGGTCCGGTGCATCATCCAGCCGATGTAGGTGGCCAGCTGCGTGGCTTCGGGACCGGGCAGCAGCATGCAGTAGTTGAGCGCGTGCAGGAAGCGCCCCTCGGAGATCCACCTGCGGCGCTCGACCAGCTCGTGGTGCATGATCGCGATCTGCCCGGTCGGCCCGCCGAAGCTGATGAAGCCGAGCTTCAGCCAGAAGCGCACGGCCTGCGAAAAAGGGATCACTTCAGGGCGGGCAGGCAGGTGTGTCCGCCGCCTTCGAGCGGCACCACCTGCACCGCGACGCGGTAGAGCCGTTGCAGCGTGTCCGCCCGGATCACCTCGCGCGGGGCCCCCAGCGCGAGAACCCGGCCTTCGGCGAGCAGCAGGGCGCGCTGCGCGGCGAGGAAGGCGTGGTCGGGATCGTGAGTGGAAAAGAGAATCGAGATGCCGCCGGCGGCGAGCGCCGCGATGCGCTCCAGCACGCGCACCTGGTTGCCGAAGTCCAGGCTGGCCGTCGGCTCGTCCATCACCAGCAGGCGCGGCTCCTGCGCGAGCGCGCGCGCGACCAGCGCGAGCTGGCGCTCGCCGGCCGAGATTTCCGTGACCGGCCGGTCGGCGAGCTGCGAGATTCCCAGCGACTCCAGCACTCGCGCCGCCACCTCTAGATCATGGGCTCCTGGCATGGAAAAAGTGCCGAGGTGGGCGCTGCGGCCCATCAGCACCATGTCGCGCACGCTGTAGGCGAAGTAGGGCTGGTGGGCCTGCGGAATGTAGCCAGCAAGGCGCGCTATTTCGCGGCGGGGGAAAGATGCAAAATCTTTCCCGTTGAAGAGAATCTTTCCCCCGTGTAGCGGCAAGAGACCCAGCAGAGTTCGCAGCAGCGTCGTCTTGCCGCTGCCGTTAGGACCGAGCACGCACATCACTTCGCCGGCGTCCAGGGCGAAGCTCACGTCGCGCCCGACAGTATGGTGCGGATAGCCGAAGGCGAGCGACTCGACGGCGAGCATCACCAGCTCCGCCGCGACAGCGCGAACAGCCACAGGAACAGCGGCGTGCCGATCAGGGCGGTCACCACGCCCGGCGGCAGCTCCACCGCCGTGGCGGCGCGGCACAGCGTGTCCACCGCCAGCAGGAACGCCGCGCCGAGCAGCATGGCGAGCGGCAGCAGCCTGCCGAAGCCCGGCCCGGCCAGGAGCCGCGCGGCGTGCGGCACGAGCAGCCCGATCCATCCGATGATGCCGCTGATGGCGACAGCCGCCGCGGTCATCAAGGTCGCGGCGCCAATCACCAGCAAGCGCAGCCGGCCGGGGTCGGCGCCCAGGGTGCGGGCCTCGTCGTCGGGCAGCGTGAGCAGGTTGACGCGCCAGCGCAGGAGCACGAGCGGAATCAGTCCTGCGACCGCGAGCGGCGCCGCGACGGCCAGCTCTCGCGGCGCCACGGAGGCGAGGCTGCCCAGCAGCCAGAACGTGATCGCGGGCAGCTGGCCCAGCGGATCGGCGAGCGTCTTGAGCAGCGAGACCACCGCGCCGAGCAGAGTGCCTACCACGACGCCGGTGAGGACGAGCGCAAGCAGAGGATCATGGCCGCGCAGCCGGCTGCCGATCCAGTAGACCAGCGCCACCGCGAGCAAGCCGCCGCCGAAGGCGAAGATTTGAACAAAGATGATCTGCAGGGAAAGCAGCATGGCCAGCACCGCGCCCAGCGCCGCGCCGCTCGACACGCCCAGGATGTCAGGCGACACCAGCGGGTTGCGCAGGATTCCCTGGTACACAGTGCCCGCGGCAGCGAGCGACGCGCCCACGAGAGCTGCCGCCAGCACGCGCGGACCGCGGATCTCGAGCACCACCGCCTTGAGCATGGGGAGGTCGGAGAGCGAAAGCGGATAACGCCCGACCAGCAAGGCGAGCACGACGAGCGCGAGGAGCCCGGCGAGTGCGATGGCGAGCGCGGCAGCGTAGCGGATGCGCTCGATGCTACCAAAAAAAAAGACGACGGCGCCCAAGTACAATCCCGCTCATGATCAAGCGCATCGTTTTCGCTCTGGCAACCCTGCTGTGCGCCGCCACCGCACAGGCTCAAACAGTGAGGATGGCGACCACCACCAGCACCGCCAACACCGGGCTGCTCGACTACCTGCTGCCGAAGTTTCGCAGCCGAACCGGCATCACCGTGCAATACGTGGCGGTAGGCACCGGCGCCGCGCTGAAGATCGGCGAGCAGGGCGATGCCGACGTGGTGCTGGTCCACGATCGCGAGTCGGAGGAGAAGTTCGTCGCCGCGGGCTTCGGCGTGAAGCGGCGCGACGTAATGTACAACGACTTCGTCATCGTCGGCGCGCCGGCCGATCCGGCGCAGATCCGCGGCATGAAAGACGCCGCCGAAGCGCTGAAGCGCATTCGCGCCGCCGGATCCGCGTTCGTGTCGCGCGGCGACCGCTCGGGCACGCACCTGCGGGAGCTGCAGCTCTGGCGCGCCGCCGGGGTCGAGCCTAGATGGGAGGGCTATTATCTGTCGATCGGCCAGGGCATGGGCACGGCGCTGATCATGGCCTATGAAAAGCGCGGCTATACCCTCACCGACCGCGGCACCTATCTCGCCTACCTGAAGAAGACCGATCTGCAGATCATGGTCGAGGGCGACTCGCGCCTCAACAATCCCTACAGCGTGATCGCGGTCAATCCGTCGCGGCATCCGAGTATCAACCACGCCGGCGCAACCAGGCTCATCGACTGGCTGACCTCGGACGAAGGCCAGCGCGCGATCGCCGGGTACAAGGTCGGCGGCGCGCAGCTTTTCTTTCCTTCGGCGAAATAGGGCGCATGGATCTGCTCGAGCCGACGCGGCAGGCCTTTGCCCTGCTGTTCAGCGGCGACCGCGAGCTGTGGGGCATCATCTGGCTTTCGCTCTGGGTATCGGTGGCTGCGCTGGCGCTGCTCGCGCCGCTTTGCGTGCCGCTCGGCTTCGTCGTCGCGCGCATCCACTTTCCAGGACGCCGCGCGCTCGTCGTCGCCATGCAGGGCTTTCTCTCCTTTCCCACGGTGGTAGTCGGGCTGGTTCTATACCTGGTCCTCTCCCGGCGCGGGCCGCTCGGCGCGTTCGAGCTTCTCTTCACGCCTGCGGCGATCCTCATCGGCTACATGGTGATCGCGCTGCCGATTCTCATGGTGTTTACGGTGGCGGCAGTGCAGGGCGCAGACTCGCGCATCTATGAGACGGCGCGCTGCCTGGGCGCGCGTCCGCTGCGCGCGATGGGAACCACGCTGTGGGAGGTGCGCTTCGCGGTGACGGCGGGATTCGTCAACGCCTTCGGGCGCGTGGTGTCGGAGGTCGGCTGCGCGCTGCTCGTCGGCGGCAATATCGCCGGCCTGACGCGCAACATCCCTACCGCGATCGCGCTCGAGACCTCCAAGGGCGAGTTCGCGTACGGCATTGCGCTCGGCTTCGTGCTGATGGTCATCGCCGTCGGCGTCAACGTCGCGCTCGCCTGGCTGCAGGGAGAAGGCGGCCTGGAGTGAGCCCGCTCTTCAAGGCCGAGGGCATCGTCAAGCGCTTCGGCGAGCGCGTCCTGTTCGACGCCGCGTCGCTCGAGCTCGAGACCGGGAACGGCTACGTCCTCGTCGGGCCCAATGGCAGCGGCAAGACGACCTTGCTGCGCGTGCTGGCGGGCCTGGACTCTGCCCAGGAAGGAAAACTTGTCTACCGGGCGCGCGAGGCCGCCGCGGCAGGCCCGTACCCGGAACCCTGGCGCCGCGAGATCGTGTACGCGCATCAGCAGCCTTATCTTTTCAGGACGAGCCTTGCCGACAACGTGGAATATGGGCTCGCGCGCCGCGGCATGGCGCGCGAGCGCCGCGCCGCCCTGGCCGCCGAAGCCCTCGCCTGGGCCGGGCTTGCCGCGCGCCACGGCGTGCCGCCGCACCGGCTTTCCGGCGGCGAGAAGCAAAGAGCGGCGCTGGCGCGCGCCAAGGTGCTCAACCCGGTGCTGCTCCTGCTCGACGAGCCGACCGCCAATCTCGACGGCGAGGCGCGCGCGCAGGTGCTCGAGCTGGTGCGCGCGCTCATCACCGAGAGCCATACCGTTCTCATCGCGACGCACGATCCGGAGATCATTCGCCTCGCCATCCTCACGCGCCTGCGGGTCAGCGCGCAGCGCATCGAGGTGGCCGAGTAACCGGCAGGGGAATGGTCCTAGAATCCGCCACCATGAAGATCTTCGGTTTTGCCGGCTGGTCGGGCAGCGGCAAGACCACCCTCATCGAGAAGCTGATCCCGCGCTTCGTGCAGCGCGGGCTGCGCGTGTCGCTGATCAAGCACGCGCACCACACGTTCGACGTCGACCAGCCGGGCAAGGACTCCTGGCGCCACCGCCACGCCGGCGCGGCCGAAGTCCTCGTCACCTCGTCGCGGCGCTGGGTGCTGATGCACGAGCTGCGCGGCGCGCACGAGCCGGCGTTCGAGCAGCAGCTCGAGCGCCTTTCGCCCTGCGACCTGCTGCTGGTGGAAGGGTTCAAGTTCGCCGCCATCCCCAAGCTCGAAGTCTGGCGCGCCGCGACCGGCGAGGCGCTGCTGCATCCGAACGATCCGCATATCGTCGCCGTCGCGAGCGACGAGCGCATCGAGACCAGGCTGCCGTGGCTGCACCTGGATGATCACCCGGGAATTGAGAACTTCATCGTCAAATACCTGAAACTCGCATGAACAAGAACCTGCTGTCCGTAGACGAGGCACTCGAGATCTTGCTTTCCCATTCGAAAGTAGTGTCCGAGCTGGAAGAAATTCCGACGCTGGAAGCGACCAGCCGGGTCCTCGCGCGAGCGCAGCGCTCGACGATGGACGTGCCGCCGATGGACAACAGCGCCATGGACGGCTACGCGGTGCGTACCATCGACGGGACGAGGCTGCGGGTCGCCCAAAAGATCATGGCGGGTTCGACTGGAAAACCCCTGCAACCCGGCACGGCGGCGCGGATTTTCACCGGCGCGCCGATCCCGCCGGGCGCCGATGCGGTAGTGATGCAGGAGCACTGCGAGGTTCGCGGCGACGAAGTGCTGATCAACAAAGCGCCCAACGCGGGCGACTGGATCCGGCTTGCCGGCAGCGACGTGCGCAAAGGCGGGGAGATCCTCCCCGCGGGGAAACGGCTGCTCCCGCAGGACACCGGGCTGGCGGCCTCTGTCGGCATCAAGACCCTTCCTGTTTTCAGGAGAATCAAACTCGGGCTTTTCTTTACCGGCGACGAGCTGGTCATGCCGGGAGAG
Organism: Betaproteobacteria bacterium; assembly: GCA_005881595.1. Classification (GTDB taxonomy): domain Bacteria; phylum Pseudomonadota; class Gammaproteobacteria; order Burkholderiales; family SG8-39; genus SCGC-AG-212-J23. The sequence goes on from VBBY01000111.1 coordinate 6,556, forward strand.
CCGCTCGCGCCGGGGTGCATCTACAACTCGAACCGCTTCACGCTGCGCGGGCTCGCCGAAGTGTTCGGCTGCGAGGTGCGCGACTACGGCATCGTTCCGGACAGCCTCGACGCGACGCGCGAAGTGCTAAGGCGCGCAGCCGCGGAATGCGACCTCATCGTCACTTCGGGCGGCGTTTCGGTCGGAGATGCGGACTACGTCAAGCCCGCGGTCGAGGCGGAGGGGGCGCTGCTCATGTGGAAGATCGCCATGAAGCCCGGGCGGCCTCTTGCCTTCGGCAGGGTACTGAATTCCTCATTCATCGGCTTGCCGGGCAATCCAGTCTCCAGTTTCGTCACTTTCTTGATTTTCGTCCGGCCGTTTCTCCTCAAGACCCAGGGCGCGACCGACGTCCTGCCGCGCGCGGTGGGGGCGCGCGCGGATTTTGCGTGGCCGCAGCCCGATGCCCGGCAGGAGTTCCTGCGCGTAAAATGGAACGCGCAGGGCGGGCTGGATCTCTATCCGACGCAGGATTCGGCGGTGCTCACCTCCACGGCGTGGGCCGACGGCCTGGTCGACAACCCGCCGCATCACGCGATCAGGAAGGGCGACATGGTTCGCTTCCTGCCTTATTCGGAGCTGTATCGGTGAAAGTGACGGTGCGTTTCTTCGCCAGCGTGAAGGAGCAGCTCGGCAGGGAGCTCGAGGAAATCGAGGTGCCGGCCGGGATCTCGACGGTGGGCGGCCTGCGCGCCCACCTGCGCGCCCGCGGCGGCCGGTGGGCGGAAGTCCTGGCCGAGACACGGCGCGTGACCGCCGCGGTGAACCAGGACATGGTGAAGCCGGGCGCGGCGATCAAGCCCGGCGACGAAGTGGCGTTCTTCCCGCCGGTGACCGGGGGCTGATTGAAGATTCTCGTTCAACAAGAGGATTTTGACGTCAGCCTTGAGATAAAGGCCTTGTCAAACAACCCCAGCATCGGCGCGGTAGCGAGCTTCGTTGGCCTGGTGCGCGAAGTGGCGATGACGCTCGAGCACTATCCGGGGATGACCGAGAACTCAATAAGGAAAATTGCCGAGGAAGCGCGTTCCCGCTGGCAGGTGATCGACTGCACGGTGATCCATCGCTACGGCGATCTCCGGCCGAACGACCAGATCGTGCTCGTCGCGGTGGCCAGCGCTCACCGCGGCGAGGCCTTCGCCGCGTGCGAGTTCATCATGGATTATCTCAAGACCCGCGCCCCGTTCTGGAAAAAGGAGCACGCGGCCGAAGGCTCGCGCTGGGTCGAGGCGAAATCCTCGGACGACGACGCGGCCGAGCGCTGGCGGCTCAGGCAGGGCGCAACGAAGCCCTGAGCTCGGCGAGCTCGCTCTCGCCGAGCGTCTCCTTCTCGAGCAGCTTCTGCGCCCAGCGCTCCAGCGCGGCGCGCTCGCGCGTGAGGATCGCCTTGGCTTTCTCGTAGACGGCGTCGACGATGTCGCGCACCGCGATGTCGATCTCGCGGGCAGTGGCCTCGCTGTACTCGCGATTTTTCTGAAAAGGCTGAGCGCCCAGAAAGGCAGCGGGCTGCTCCTCGTACGCGATGTGGCCGAGCGACTCCACCATGGCGTAGCGCATCACCATGCTGCGCGCGATGTCAGTCACCTTGGCGAGGTCGTTCGCCGCGCCGGTCGACTGGTGCCCGAAAATCACCTCCTCGGCCGCCCGCCCGCCGAGCAGCACCGCCATCTTGTTCTCGAGCTCGCTGCGGGTCATCAGGAAACGGTCCTCGGTCGGCCGCTGGATCGTGTAGCCCAGGGCGCCGACGCCGCGCGGGATGATCGAGATCTTGTGGACCGGATCGGTGCCGGGAAGCGCCATGGCGACCATCGCATGGCCCATCTCGTGGTGCGCCACCACCCGGCGCTCGGTCTCGTTCAGCACGCGGTTCTTCTTCTCGAGGCCGGCCACCATGCGCTCGATCGCCTGGTTGAAGTCCTCGAGCGTCACCGCATCGGCGCCGCGGCGCGTCGCAAGAAGCGCCGCCTCATTGACGAGGTTGGCGAGATCGGCGCCGGAGAACCCCGGCGTGAGCGCCGCGATCTTCTCCAGGTCCACGTCCGGGCCGAGGCGAATCTTCCTAGCGTGCACCTGCAGGATCTGCAGGCGTCCCCTCTTTTCAGGGCGGTCGACCAGCACCACGCGGTCGAAGCGCCCGGCGCGCAGCAGCGCCGGGTCGAGGATCTCCGGCCGATTGGTAGCCGCGATCAATACCAGGCCGGTACTCGGGTCGAACCCGTCCATCTCGACCAGCAGCTGGTTCAGGGTCTGCTCCTTCTCGTCGTGCCCGCCGAATCCGGAGGCGCCGCGCGCCCGGCCAAGCGCGTCGAGCTCGTCGATGAAGATGATCGCCGGCGCCTTCTGCCGCGCCTGCTCGAACAGATCGCGGACTCTCGCGGCGCCGACGCCTACGAACATCTCGACGAACTCCGAGCCCGAGATCGAGAAGAACGGCACGCCCGCCTCGCCAGCGACCGCGCGCGCGAGCAGCGTCTTGCCGGTTCCGGGCGGGCCGACGAGCAATACGCCTTTCGGCACCCGGGCGCCGAGGCGGCCGTACTTCTTCGGCTCCTTCAGGAACTCGACCACCTCCTGCAGCTCGGCCTTGGCCTCGTCGACGCCGGCCACGTCGGCGAACGTCACCCCGGTCTTGTTCTCGACATAGATCTTGGCGCGGCTCTTGCCGATGCTCATGAAGCCGCCGCCGAGCCCCTGCGAGCTCGCCATGCGCCGGGCGAGCAGGTACCAGACGCCGAAGAAGATCAGCGCCGGCAGGATCCAGGAGAGCAGGTCGCGCACGAAGGTGCTCTCGTAGACGCGGGTGTACTTGACGTCGTACTTCGACAGCCGCTCGGCGAGGTCCGGCGGCACCAGGTTAGCGACGGCAACCGTCTTGCCGCCTTCGGCGGATTTGAGCTTGCCGGTGATGCGCTGGTCGGAGATCACCACCTCGTCGATGCGGTGCTCGGCGAGCAGCTTCTCGAACTCGCTGTAGGGCACCACTTCGACGGTCTGCACCCGCTGCCACCACTGCTGCAGCGCAAGCATGGCGATCAGCGCGAACAGCAGGTAGGCGAGGTTGAACTGGGCGCGACGCTCCATGGCGCTATTGTGCTAGCAAAAACCCGCTTGAATGTGTCCCGGCAGCCCCCATCTCGGCTACAGCCGTAACAGGATGGCCATAGGGATCAAGACGATGCGTTTCGAAAAGTTCACTACCAAGCTGCAGGAGGCCCTCGCCGAGGCGCAAAGCAATGCGCTGGGCCAGGACCGCCAGTACATCGAGCCCCAGCACCTGCTGCTCGCCCTCCTCAACCAGGAGGACGGCGGGGTGGCCGGGCTTATCAGCAAGGCGGGCGGAAATCCGAATGCTCTGAAGAAGGCTCTTTCCGACTCCATTGCGCGCCTGCCCAAGGTGGAGGGCACCCCCGGCGAGGTGATGGTGTCGCGCGACCTCGCTCAGCTCCTTAACGTCGCCGACAAGGAAGCGCAGAAGCGCGGCGACCAGTACATTGCCTCGGAGCTGTTCCTCCTGGCCGCCGCGGCGGACAAGGGAGAGACCGGAAGGATCCTGAAGTCCGCCGGGGTTGCCAGGCAGTCGCTTGAGAAGGCCATCGAGCAGGTCCGGGGCGGGGAAGCGATTTCTTCCCAGAGCGATGAGGGGCAGCGCCAGGCTCTCGCGAAGTACACGCTCGACCTGACCGACCGGGCCCGCCAGGGCAAGCTCGACCCGGTGATCGGCCGCGACGACGAGATCCGCCGCTGCATCCAGATCCTGCAGCGCCGCACCAAGAACAACCCGGTGCTGATCGGCGAGCCGGGCGTCGGCAAGACCGCGATCGTCGAAGGCCTGGCGCAGCGCATCGTCAACGGCGAGGTGCCCGAGAGCCTGAAGAACAAGCGCCTGCTGGTGCTCGACCTGGCGGCGCTGCTCGCCGGGGCGAAGTACCGCGGCGAGTTCGAGGAGCGCCTCAAGTCGGTGCTGAAGGAGCTGGCCAGGGACGAGGGCAGCACCATCGTCTTCATCGACGAGCTGCATACCATGGTCGGCGCGGGAAAGGCCGAGGGCGCGATCGACGCCGGCAACATGCTGAAGCCGGCCCTGGCGCGCGGCGAGCTGCATTGCATCGGCGCCACCACGCTCGACGAATACCGCAAGCACATCGAGAAGGACGGCGCGCTCGAGCGCCGCTTCCAGAAAGTGCTGGTCGGCGAGCCGAGCGTCGAGGCGACCATCGCCATCCTGCGCGGGCTGCAGGAGCGCTACGAGGTCCACCACGGCGTCGAGATCACCGACCCGGCGATCGTCGCCGCGGCCGAGCTCTCGCAGCGCTACATCACCGACCGCTTCCTTCCCGACAAGGCGATCGACCTGATCGACGAGGCGGCGGCGCGCATCAAGATGGAGGTCGACTCGAAACCCGAGGCGCTCGACCGCCTGGAGCGGCGCCTGATCCAGCTGAGAATCGAAAGGGAAGCGGTGAGGAAGGAGAAGGACGAAGCTTCCAAAAAGAGATTAGCCCTCATCGAAAGCGAGATCGCCCGGCTCGAAAAGGAATACGCCGACCTGGAGGAAGAGTGGAAGGCGGAGAAGGCCGCGCTGCAGGGCACCCAGCACATCAAGGAGGAGATCGAGAAGCTCAGGCTGCAGATGGAAGAGGCGCGCCGCAAGGGCGACTGGCAGAAGATGTCGGAGATCCAGTACGGAAAGATTCCACCGCTTGAAGCTCAACTGAAACAGGCCGAAAAAAAACCTGACTCGAAAAAGCCCGGGTTGCTGCGCACGCAAGTCGGCGCGGAAGAGATCGCCGAGGTGGTGTCGCGCATGACCGGCATCCCGGTCGCGAAGATGATGCAGGGCGAGCGCGAGAAGCTGATCAGGATGGAAGACAAGCTGCACGAGCGCGTCGTCGGCCAGGACGAGGCGGTGAGGCTCGTGTCGGATGCGATCCGGCGCTCTCGCTCCGGATTGGCCGATCCTAACCGGCCCTACGGCTCATTCCTGTTTCTCGGACCAACCGGCGTCGGCAAGACCGAGCTCAGCAAGGCGCTCGCGGCATTCCTGTTCGACTCGGAGGATCACCTGATCCGCATCGACATGTCCGAGTACATGGAAAAGCACTCGGTCTCGCGCCTGATCGGCGCGCCGCCGGGCTACGTCGGCTATGACGAGGGCGGCCAGCTCACCGAGCAGGTCCGGCGCAAGCCCTATTCGGTGATCCTGTTCGACGAGGTGGACAAGGCGCACCCCGACGTGTTCAACGCGCTGCTCCAGGTCCTGGACGAGGGCCGCCTGACCGACGGCCAGGGGCGCACCGTGGACTTCAAGAACACGGTGATCGTCATGACCTCGAACCTGGGCTCGCAGATGATCCAGAGCATGGCGGGAAGCGACTACGCCGTCGTCAAGGCCGCGGTGATGGCGGAAGTCAAGACGCATTTCCGGCCCGAGTTCGTGAACCGCATCGACGAGGTGGTGGTGTTCCACGCGCTCGGCGAAGACAGCATCAAGTCAATTGCGCGCATCCAGCTGGGGGTTCTGCAAAAAAGACTTTCCAAGATGGACTACGGGCTGGACGTATCCGACGCAGTTCTGGGCGAGCTCGCCAAGGTCGGCTTCGACCCGGTGTACGGGGCGCGGCCGCTGAAGCGCGCCATCCAGTCCGAGATCGAGAACCCGCTGGCGAAAGCGATCCTCGAAGGCCGCTTCTCCCCCAAGGACAGCATCCGCGTCGATTACCGCGGCGGGCGCATGCTGTTCGAGAAAGCGCCCGCCCGCGTCGCGGCCTAGGGGATTATTCGCTCGCCAGTTTCTGGAGCGGCGCATAGTCGCCGCTCGAGCCGTGCCCGCCCGCAAAGCGCGCCGGCTCTATGCCGTGCTTCTTGACGCCGGTCACGACCGAGGCGAGCGGCGGCGTGATCTTCGCCGGCAGCGGATCGCGTCCCGGGCTCCACAGGTCCGTGACATAGCCCAGCTTCGCGTCGGGCACGTAGCCGATCAGGTACGACTTCGAATGCGGGTTGTCGATGCGGTAGACGATGACCTGGCGCCCGCGGGCATCGGACATGACGTGGCTCTCGGGTACCTCGAGAATCGGCGTGCCCCTGAAGTCGCGCGGTCGCATGTCGGGGTTGCGCGTGGCAGGAGCATCCAGCACGCGGCGGAAATGCGCCCCCGCGCCCTGGCCGACGACCAGGATCGCGCCCTCGGCGAGGAAGCCTCGAACTCCGCCGGTGTGGTCCATGTGATGATGCGTCAGCACCACCCAGCGGATCGGCTTGCCGGGGAATTTTTCTTTCGCGGCGTTCACCACCCATAGCGATTGCGCGTCGCTCACCGGCGCGTCGAACACGATCAGGTAGTCGCTCATTTCCACCAGCAGGCTATTGTGCGAGCCGCCGATCACGTGCTGCACGCCCGGCGCGAGCTCCTGCAGCCGCAGGCCGCCGCCCGCGGCGCGCGAGTCATAGCTCAGGTTCTCGGAATCGAGGTAAGTGCCGATGAACTGGCGGCGCAGCACCCACTGGTAAGGCACGCTGCCGGCTGCCGGCCTGGGTGCGTTGGCGCGAAGTGCCGCCGGTACCTCGAGCCGCGCGCTATCGATCGGCTGGTTGACGCGCGCATCGGTGTAGGTGATCTCGGCTACCGTGCGGCCGTTCAGCTCGTATTTGCGGTTGAACGGAATCTTGCCGGCGCCGCCGACGTCGCGCCAGTCGCTATAGACGAGGTCGTAATTGACGTCGCCCCACACGTTGTCGTAATCGAGCGTGCGCACGCGTGCCGGCAGACCCGTTTGCGGATCGAATGCGACGATGTAGTCTTCATACGCAACCGCCGGATACGAGCGGCCGGCGACCACGAGATCGGGCGCGGCCTGCACCCGATCAGGATTGCTGCGCATGGCGAGCACCAGGCTGTTGATCGCGCCGCGGCGCTGCTCGCGCTGCGCGGTAGCGAGCCGCAAGCTCGACATCGCGTGCGCCGGCGGATTCATCTGCAAGTTCTGCGCATTGCGTGCCGTCGTGTCGATGCCGATCACATAACCCGCGTCCGGCGTGAGGATCTCGCTGAACTTGTAAGTGCGCGGCGCGGGGTAGGCGAATTTCTTCTCCCAGTCGGTTCGGCCGACACGGCTCGCCCGGTCCACGGTGGTTTCGAAGCTGGCTTCATTGGCAAAGCGCATTTCCCCGCCCGGTACGTCCGACTGCTCGGGTTCCCATTGCTTCACGCTGCCCTTGGTCGTCACGGTTTTGACGCTGGCCCATGTGTCGCCGCCAAACGCATCGGCAGCCCGGTTGACCAGGCCCTGCTCGCGCGGGTTCGTCGCGCAGGAAGCCAGACCCACGATGGAAAACAGAAAGACGAGTGTACGCTTCATGACCCCTCCTCCGAGAGATAACAGCGCCAGTCTGCCACTATTCCGGCGCGCGAGGGGAGCTCCGCCCCCCGAAATCTCAATAGGAGAGGCTGGCCCGGATGCGGCGCGTGGCTTGCAGGAGGTCCTCCCACATGCCGTCGGTGTCCTTGCGGAAGACGACTTCGACGTCGGCGTCGAGCACCGACCACAAGCCGCGGTCGATCTCGCTTTTCAGCTCGCCCGGACGCCAGCCGACGTAGCCCACGAAGTAGCGCGCCTCGTTGGGGGTGGTCTCGATGACGTGATCGATGGTGTTGGCGCGGAACGCGAGGTACACGTTCTTCATCAGCAGCACGGCGCCAGCGCCCGGCGTGTTGTCGGCCTTGACCAGGGCCACCAGCGCGCCGCGCGAGAACGGCCCGCCGTAATACACCGGGTCCACCACTTTCTTGGACGGCTCGTGCTCGGGGAACAGGCTGCCGAGCGAGCGCCTGGTGGGGCGATTGAGAATGACGCCGACGTGCCCCCCGTTCGGCGCGGGCGCTGCGATCAGCACCGTCTGCCGGTACTCGAGGTCGCGGAACGCGGGGTGGGCCACGAGCAGCATCGCGTCTTCCTGCGATTGAGACAATGCCGGGGCCGCGAGCGCGGACGCCGCGAGGAGCAGCAGGCTGCGGAGGACTTGCTTCATAGGCGAAGTATACGCTGCGGCGCCGCGATTCTCGCCGCGCTTCTCGCGCCGCCCTATGGCGCAAGGCTTTCCCTTTCAACGCAACGCTACAGCCCGTAGGATTTTCTTCAGGGCTTGCTCGCCGCGCGCCTTCGCGAGAAGCTCGCTCCACAGGCCGGCGGTGTCCTTGCGGAACAGCAGGTCTGCGCTTGCCGGCAGCACGTACCAGCCGTCTCGCGCGAGCTCCGCCTGGAGCTGAAGGGGCGCCCAGCCCGAGAATCCGGCATACAGGCGAAAGCGCTGTCCCGGGCGCGCCAGCAGGCGCTCGACGGTCTCTGACTGCATCGTCAGATAGACGTCTGGCAGGACGTGAAACGCCGGCGACTCGGGCCGCTCGCGCGACTGAAAGAGCGCGACGATAGTCTCGCGCAG
>VBBY01000112.1 GCA_005881595.1 Betaproteobacteria bacterium
CGCTTCAAGCAGCCGTTCGTGGTCGAGAACCGCCCCGGCGCATCGAACACGCTGGCCGCCGACTTCACGGCCAGGGCGGCGCCCGACGGCCATACCCTCATGGTGGCCACCAATACCGGGCAGGCCATCGCGCCGCACCTCATCAAGCTCGGCTTCGATGCGCAGAAGGACATCCAGCCGGTCGGCCTGGTGGTGGTCGTGCCCAATGTCGTGGTGGTGAATACCGGCGTTCCCGCCCGCAGCATCGAAGAGCTTCTCGCGCTCCTGAAGGCGAGGCCCGGCGAATACCGCTTCGCTTCGGTCGGCGTGGGCAGCACGCAGCACATCGCCGCCGAGCTGTTCATGCGGGCGACCGGGACGAAGCTCATCCACATTCCCTACAAAGGCAGCAGCCAGGCGCATATCGACCTCCTGGGCGGGCAGGTCGAGATGATGCTCGACACGACCTCCTCCGCGATGGGCCAGATCAAGGCGGGGAGGCTGCGTCCGCTGGCGGTCACGACGCCGAAGCGCGCCGCCGAGCTCCCGGAGGTCCCCACGCTCGCCGAATCGGGCGTTCAGGGCGTCGAGATGAGCACCTGGTATGGCCTCTTCGCGACCGGCGGCACGCCGCGCCCGATCGTCGAGCGGCTCAACGCCGAGCTGCAGAAGGCGCTGAAGCTGCCCGACGTGCAGGCGAGGCTCGCCGGCCTCGGCGGCGAGCCCGGCGCGCTCAGCGTTCAGCAATTTACCGAGATGAATACCGCGGAGTACGAGCGCTTCGGCAGGCTGATCCGCGAAGCCGCGATCAGGATCGATGGCTAGCCGGTTGACGGTGCGCGATGTGCTGGCCGGGCGGGCGCCGCAAGGCGCGAGCGTGACGGTGAGGGGCTGGGTGCGCACGCGGCGCGACTCGAAGGCGGGGTTCTCCTTCGTCAACGTGTCGGACGGCTCCTCGTTCCATCCGGTGCAAGTGGTGGCGGCGAATACGTTGCCCAATTATTCCCAGGAAATCTTGAAGCTGACGGCAGGCTGCGCGGTGGAGGCGAGCGGCAGCATCGTGCCCTCGCCCGCGAAGGGCCAGCCGTTCGAGATGCAGGCGAGCGCGATCAGGGTTCTAGGCTGGGTCGACGATCCGGACAGCTACCCGATCCAGCCCAAGCCGCACACGCTCGAGTTCCTGCGCGAGGTGGCGCACCTGCGGCCGCGCACCAACGTGATCGCCGCGGCGACTCGCGTGCGGCACACCGTGGCGCAGGCGATCCACCGCTTCTTCCACGAGCGGGATTTTTTCTGGGTCAATACGCCGATCATCACCGCCTCGGACGCCGAGGGCGCCGGCGAGCTGTTCCGCGTGTCGACGCTCGATCTCGCCAACCTGCCGCGCACGCCCGAGGGCAAGGCCGACTTCGCGCAGGACTTCTTCGGCCGCGAGACCTTCCTCACGGTGTCGGGGCAGCTCAACGTCGAGGCCTACTGCCTGGCGCTCTCCAGGGTCTACACCTTCGGCCCGACCTTCCGCGCCGAGAACTCGAACACCAGCCGGCACCTCGCCGAGTTCTGGATGGTGGAGCCCGAGATCGCCTTTGCCGACCTGTCGGACAACGCGGATCTTGCGGAAGCGCTTCTGAAGTTCACCTTTGAAACTTTGCTGGCGGAGAGGCACGAGGACCTTGCCTTCTTCGACGAGCGCATCGAGAAGGGGCTGGTGGCGAAGCTGCAGGGGATCGTCGAATCGCAGTTCGTGCGCATGGACTACGGCGAGGCGATCGCGATCCTCGAGCGCGCCGGGGAGAAGTTCGAGTTCCCGGTGAAGTGGGGCGTCGACCTGCAGTCGGAGCACGAGCGCTACCTCACCGAGCGGCACGCGAAAAAGCCCGTCATCGTCATGAACTATCCCAAGGGCATCAAGGCCTTCTACATGCGGGTGAACGACGACGGCCGCACGGTGGCGGCGATGGACGTGCTCGCGCCCGGCATCGGCGAGATCATCGGCGGCAGCCAGCGCGAGGAGCGGCTTGCCGTCCTCGATTCCCGCATGGAGGAATTGAACGTAAAAAAAGAAAGCTATGACTGGTACCGCGACCTGCGCCGCTACGGCACGGTGCCGCACGCCGGCTTCGGCCTCGGCCTGGAGCGCACGCTCGCCTACGTCACTGGTCTCGCCAACGTGCGCGACGCGATTCCGTTTCCCAGAACGCCGGGCAACGCGAAGTACTGAGTAGCCTATCTATAGAAGACATGCCCGCCGATCCGGGCGACGCGCTTCTTCTCTTTCGCCCAGCCGGGAGTGATGTAGGTCGCGTGAAAGAACAGGGCGCCCTCGAGCGCCGGCGTGTACCTCTGATAGTAGACCGCCTCGGCCACCTTCCAGGCGCGTTCCCATTCCTCGCCGCCCGGCGCCGGCAGCTCATTGAATTCGGTCCACGAAAACGCGCCCACGTGACGCCCGCGGGTCGGATCCCAGTTCTTCTGATACACGACCGCGCAAACCGTGCGGGGGAATCGCCGCGAGGCCTTGCGGTTCATCGTGACTTCCGCCACGGCGTACTGCCCCGCCGCGGGCTCGCCCCGAGCCTCGAAATACACGTTTCTGGCCAGGCAGGCGAGGTTCTGCCGGTCGAGCTCGCGCGCGCGATTGCGCCTCTCGTCCTGATTCGCGAACACCGCCGACAGCAGGAATCCGAGGAGCGCGACGACCAGGCCGAGGACCAGAACGAACACCCACGGCCCCTTGTCGGCCCGGTACCAGAAGACGCGCGCGGCGTAGAGAGGGCTCAAGTTCCATGTCCTCCGAAGCCCCTACTTTGCATGCTGCGGCGGCCCGGATGAAGGCAGAAATCCCGCTTTCGCTCGGCGTCTGTTAAGCCTTGTGGGAAGCGGGCGGCTTTTGTACATTGGCCACATCTTCTGAGGAGGGAATCGATGAAGCTGGCACTCAAAGGGGCAATCCTTGCGTTTGTCTGCGCGACCTTTGCCGTGCAGGCGCAGGAAAAAGTCATCCGCGTCGGCGTGCTGATGCCGATCTCGGGCCCGGGATCGTACTTCGGCGTGATGGGCAAGGAGGGCATCGACCTCGCGCTCGAGCAGCTGAAGGGCGGGGTCAACGGCTACCACCTGCAGGTGCAGTACGAGGATTCCGCCTGCAGCCCGCTGCAGGCGACCAACGCCGTGAAGCGCGTGCTCGACCAGTTCAGGCCGCACATCGTGATCGGCGAGGAGTGCTCGGACGCGTCGCTCGCGATCGCGCCGATCCTCGAGCAGGCCAAAGTGCCGCAGCTCAATGCCGGCTCGGTGACGATGAAGCTGACCGAATCGGGTTACAGGTACGTGTTCCGCATCTTCCCCAACGCCGCGCAGCAGAGCCTGCCGCTCGCCAAGGTGGCCTACGACAGGCTCGGCGCGCGCACCGCGGTGATCCTGTACGAGAAGACCAATGCCGGCAACGACAACGCCGACGGCTTCGAGAAGCCCTTCGTCGCCATGGGCGGCAAGGTGCTGGCGAAGATCGACTTCGGGCGCGACGTGAACGACTTCACCGCCATCGCCACGCGCATCGCCTCGCTCGGCAGGGTCGACGTGCTGCCCACCTTCGCGCTGGAGGGCCAGCAGGTGCGCCTCGCGCAGGCGCTGGCGCAGGCGAAGGTCGTCCGGGGCGGCGGCGGCAACGCGGTGCAGATGGGCTCGATCTGGCTGCCGTACGGTTTCGACCAGAAGGCAGGCCAGGCGGCCGAGGGCTATGTGCGCATCGTGCAGTTCGATCCGAACGAGAAGCGCAGGATCGTGCAGGACTTCATCAGGGCGTTCCGCGCCAAGTACGGCGCCGACAAGGTGCCGACCCACATCAATTCGCACGCCTACGACACGATCCTGCTGATTGCGGAGGCGGTGCGCCGCGGCGCCACCGACTCGGAATCGATCCGCGAGCGCTTTTCCGGGTTCAAGGGCGTGGAAGTGACGACCGGCAGGATCAGCTTCGACCCGAAGGGCCAGAACTCCGACCTCTCGGTGGTCCACTTCGTCGAGACCCAGAAAGACCTGAGCTGGAAAGGGCTCGACTGGTAGAGCTGGTCGTACAGCAGGCGGTCAACGGCATCTACCTGGGCTGCCTGTATGTGATGGTGGCCCTGGGCCTCACCCTGATCTACGGGGTGCTGAACCAGATCAACTTCGCGCACGCCGACTTCGTCACCGTCGGCGCGTTCACCGCGTTCTTCACCGCGACGCGGTTCGCCACCAAGGTCCTCGGACTGCCGGACACCGGCGCCTACCTGCTGTCGATGTTCGCCGCGCTCGGCGCGGGCGCGCTGCTCGGGCTGGCGGTGAACGCGGCGGTGTTCGCGCCGTTGCGCGATCGCGGCGACGAGCTGCGGCCCCTGATCGCGACGATCGGCGTGTCGGTATTGCTCGAGAACGCGCAGCTCGCGCTCTTCGGGCCGATACCGTACCAGTTCGACTCGCCCTTCGCGCGCGAGACCCTGCGCATCGGGCGCATCTTCTTCAGCGCGCAGAGCGTGCTGGTGGTCGCGGTGTCGGCCGCGGCGATCGCCGCGCTCTACGGCTTCATGCGCTTCACGTTCCTCGGCAAGGCGCTGCGCGCGGTGGCGCAGGACCGCGAGACAGCGGGGCTGATGGGGATCAATCCGAACCTGCTCATCGCCCTGACCATCGTCATCGCTTCGGCGCTCGCCGGCATGGCCGGCGCGCTCCTCGGACCGGTGCTGGTGCTGTCGCCCTTCGCCGGGGCATCGGTGATCGTCAAGGCCTTCGCCATCGTCATCATCGGCGGCTTCGGCAACATGCAGGGCACCATCCTCGCCGGCATCCTGGTCGGCGTCATCGAGGCCTTCACGGTGCAGTACCTCGGCTCCGGGCTGATCGATCTGGTGGTGTTCGCGATGCTGCTATTGATGCTGGTGCTGCGGCCCACGGGCCTGATCGCTGAGCGGAAAGAAGAAAACGTTTGAGCGCGAGAAGAATTTATTTTGTCGTAAGCATCCTCGTCCTGGCTGCGCTGCCCTGGCTCATTGCCACACCGTACTGGCGCGGCATCCTGGTGCTGTGCGCGATGAACGTGCTGCTCGCGCTGTCGCTCAACCTCGTGATCGGGTACACCGGGCAGCTCAACCTCGGCCAGTCGGCGTTCTTCGGCATCGGCGCCTATGTCTCCACAATCCTCGTCAAGAGCTATGGCTGGAACTTCTGGCTCGCCGCCGTCGCGGCAGTTGGCGCAGCCGGCCTGCTCGGCCTCGCGCTCGCCGCCTTCGCGGTACGGCTGCGCGGGCATTACCTCGCCATCGCCTCGCTTGGTTTCGCGGTCATCACCTACCAGGTGCTGGTGAACTGGGAGAACGTCACCCAGGGCGTGCGCGGCATCTACGGCATCATGCCGCCATTCTCGCATCCGGCGGCGCTGTTCTACCTGGTGGCAGGCATCGCGGTCCTGGTCTACGTTCTGATCGACAACCTGGTGCGCTCGCCCGTGGGCGACAGCTTGCGCGCGATCCGCGAGGACGAGGTATCGGCGGCGTCCCTCGGCATCAACCGCGCGCTGTGGAAGGCTTTTGCCTTCTGCGTCGGCGCGGCGATCGCCGGCCTCGCCGGCTGCTTCTATCCGGGCTTCGTCGGTACGCTGGTGCCCGACGCGTTCAACATCGTCGAGTCGTTCACCATGATGGCGATGGTGATCGTCGGCGGGATGGGAACCATGATCGGCCCGGTGCTCGGCGCGATCGTGCTCACCTTCCTGCCCGAATTGCTGCGCGGGTTCGGCGAGCTGCGCCTGATGATCTACGGCATCGCCCTCACGCTCGTCGTTCTGTTCATGCCGGGCGGCATGGTCCAGGCGTGGATGGCATTGCGCGCACGCCTGCGATGATTTTGCGGGCCAAAGAGATAAGCAAGAGCTTCGGCGGCGTGCGCGCGGTGCACAACGTTTCCATCGCGGTGCCCGAGAACTCGATCTTCGCCTTGATCGGACCGAACGGCGCCGGCAAGTCGACGCTGCTCAACCTGCTGTCGGGGATCTACCAGCCCGATGCGGGATCCTTGCATCTTGAGGAAACAAACCTGATCGGCCTGCCGGCGCACCGCCGCGTGCGGCTCGGCATGGCGCGCACTTTCCAGAAGATCCGCCTGTTCAGGCAGCTCACGCTGCTCGAGAACGTGCTCGCCGGCTTCCACATCCACCAGGATGCGCCTTTCTGGGAATATCTCGTTTACGGCGATACCGGGCGCTTCCGCGAGGAGGCGCGCTCGCTGCTCGCGTTCGTCGGGCTGGAGGCGCGTTCCGGCGAGCGCGCCGGGGCGCTGCCGTACGGGCAGCAGCGCATGCTGGAGATCGCGCGCGCCCTGGCGACGCGGCCGCGCCTGTTCATGCTCGACGAGCCCGCCGCCGGCCTCAACGCGGCGGAAGTCGATTTTCTGTTGAAAAGGCTGGAGCAGATCGGCCGGCAGGGCGTCACGGTGCTCGTCGTCGAGCACAACATGGACCTGGTAATGAACGTCGCCCACCGCGTTTTCGTCATGGACCACGGCGAGCCGCTGTTCGAGGGCACGCCGCGCGAAGTGCAACACGACCCGGCGGTGATCGCGGCCTACCTTGGCGGTGAATTTGCTTCTTAAGGTACAAGACCTCGAGCTCGCGTACGGCGAGGTCCCGGCGGTGCGCGAGCTCTCCTTCGACGTCGCCGAGGGCGAGATCGTCACCCTCATCGGCGCCAACGGCGCCGGCAAGACCACCAGCCTGCGCGGCGTCGCCGGCGCCATGCCGCCACGCAGGGGCCGGATCATTTTTTCAGGCCGGGACATCACAAGCCTGCCTGCCTATCGCCGGGCGCTCGCCGGCATCGCGCTGGTGCCCGAAGGCCGGCGCGTGTTCCCGGCGCTGACGGTGCGGGAAAACCTCGAAATGGGCGGATTCAAGTTCCGCGCCGACCGGGGCAAGCTGCGCTCGCAGATGGAGCGGGTAATGGAGATGTTTCCGCGGCTGCGCGAGCGCGCAGGTCAAGCGGCGGGAACGCTTTCCGGCGGCGAGCAGCAGATGCTCGCGCTGTCCCGGGCGCTGATGTCCGAGCCGCGGCTGCTGTGCATGGACGAGCCCTCGCTCGGCCTCGCGCCGCTCGTGGTGCAGGACATCTTCCGCAGCATCCGCGCCGCCAACGCCGCCGGGACGAGCATCCTGCTGGTCGAGCAGAACGCCCGCTACGCGCTCGAAACGGCGAGCCGCGGCTACGTGCTGCAGGCGGGCGCGATCATCGCGAGCGGACCCTGCGCGGTCCTCAAGCAGGACGAGCGCGTGAAGGAAGCCTATCTCGGGAGACGGTAATGAATGACTCGCTGCAAGGAAGGGCCGCGATCGTCACCGGCGCAGGCGGTGGCATCGGTCGCGCCATCGCGCGCGCTTTTGCACACGCCGGCGCCAAGGTCGCCGCCGTTGATTTAGACATCAAGCGAATTTCCCATGAGAAATGGCTCGGGATCACTTGCGACGTGTCTTCCGAATCGGATACCAGGAAGGCGGTCGAGCAGGCGATCAAGGCCTTTGGCGGCCTGCATGTGCTGGTGAACGGCGCCGCGATGAAGGATCCGAGCGCGACCGTCGTCGACCTCGATCTCGCGGCCTGGAACCGCGTGTTCGCCGTCAACGTCGCCGGCGCCTACCTGATGAGCCGGTGGGCGATTCCGCACATTGCGCGCGCCGGCGGCGGCTCCATCATCCACATCGCTTCGCAGCTCGGCACCGTGGGCACGCCGGGACGCGTCGCCTACTGCTCCACCAAGGGAGCGCTGATCACCATGGCCAAAGCCATGGCGGCAGACCACGCCGCACAGAAGATCCGGGTGAACACGCTTTCACCGGGCGCGGTCGAGACCGAGCGCATGCTGCGTTTCGGCTCGATGGAAAAAGCGCGCGAGATTCTCGGCCCGAAGCACCTGCTGAGCCGCCTGGGCCAGCCCGAGGAGATCGCCGCCGCGGCGCTGTTCCTGGCGTCGGATGCTTCCAGCTTCATGACCGGCGCCGACCTGCGTGTCGACGGCGGCTACAACGCCGTGTGAGACGTCAAAGGGTCATGCCGCCGTCGACGCTGATCACCGCGCCGTTGATGTAGCTGGCGTCGTCGGAGGCGAGGAACGCGAACACGTTGGCCACCTCCTCGGGCTTGCCGAGCCGGCCGGAGGGAACCTTCGCCTCCATGCCTTTCAGCACTTCCTCCGGCATCTGGTTGAGGATCGGCGTCCTGATGAAGCCCGGGCACACCGCAACCGCGCGAATGCCCTTGCGCCCAAGCTCGCGGGCCCAGGTCTTGGTCATCCCGATCACCGCGAACTTGCTGGCCGCGTAATTGGTCTGGCCGAAGTTGCCGTACAGCCCGACGACCGAGGAGGTGGTCAGGATGACCCCCGAGCCCTGCGCCAGCATGATGTCCACCACCATCCGCGTCGAGTTGTAGACGCCCTTCAGGTTGATGTCGATCACCTTGTCGAACTGCTCATCGGTCATGTTTTTCAGCTGCGCGTCCATGACGATGCCGGCGTTGTTGACCACGCAGTCGATGCGCCCCCACTTGGCCATCACGGCCTTCACCATGGCGGCGAGCGTCTCCTTCTTGGTGACGTCGACCGGATAGCCCTCGGCCTCGCCGCCCTTCGCCCGGATCGCCGCCAGCGTTTGCTGCATCAGCTCCGGATTGATGTCGCACACCGCGACCTTCGCCCCCTCGGCGGCGAACTTGACGGCCGTCGAGTGCCCGATGCCGCGCGCCCCGCCCGTGATAATGGCGACCTTCCCGGCTAGCATCATGCGCGTGGGCTGCGGCGCTAGTTGGCGACGAAGCAATAGACCAGGCCGGCGCCGCCCGAGGCTTTCAGGTTGTCCTGGCTGCAGCCGCGCGAGCCATGCGAGGAGTTCCAGGACTTCATGTGCCGGGTGTCCTTCAAGCCGGTCAGGTCATGATGGCCGACGATCGCCGAGCCTTCGCCGCTCTTCGTCCAGTTGCCGCACGTGGTGTCGCCGCCCGCGGTCGAGAAATTCCCGGCCGGGTCGGAGCCCGTCAGGATGTCGTGCATGTTCACGGCATCGCCGCGACCGCTCACCACCTCGCCCTTCTCCGTCAGCGCGGTTTGCTTGTTGATGTTGTTGCGTGCGGAATGCAGATCCGCCACGCTCTTGGCTACCACCACGCCCTTGGCGTTACGCCACGGGCCTTTGCCGATGCGATCGCGCGCGTTCACGCCCGCGTCGCCCCCCGGCAATGTCGTGCTCAAGTACGCGCGCCAGTTCGTGTGCTTCGAGCCGGCCGCCTTGGCGAGCGCAAGGCAATGCGCATCGGCGCCCTCCAGGCCGCCGAGATCGGCACCGTTGCCCTTGCCCACGCTCGTCACGAAGAACGTCATGCTCGCCTGCTGAGCGTGCACGCTGAATGCCACGAAGATAGTTACGATCGCGATTCCCGAAAGTTTCATCTGACCTCCCTTATACGGTTTCCGGCAGCGGCTTGCCCCGGGTCTCGGGCAGGAACGGGGCGCTGACGAGGCCGAGAAAGTAGATCGTCGCCACCGTCATGGCCGCGTTGCTGAAGCCGCCGAAGTTGGCGATCAAGGTTCCCGCCACCAGCGGCCCGATCCAGGCGATGAAGCGCGGCGTGTTGAAGCAGAACGCCGCCCCGGTGGCGCGGATCCTGGTCGGGAACAGCTCCGGCAGCCACACCGGCATCCACGAATACAGGCCGAGGCTGAAGAACCCGTTCACGCACGCCGCGGCGAGGAGCAGGCTCAGGTCGTGGGTCCACAGGAAAACGACCGGTGTCGTGATGAACGCGAGAGCGAAGTAAAACAGCGTCACGGGCTTGCGGCCGTACGCGTCCGCCAGGAATCCCAGGCTGATGTAGCCCGCGATGGCGCCGATGTTGTAGGCCATTCCCGCGAAGCTCGCCCACTGCGGCCCGGACAGTCCCGCCTTGGCCGCCACCGATGCGACGTAAGGCGGCAGCCATGCCGAGATGCCCCACCACGCGAGCGTCGTAGCGAGCGACATCGCGAACGCGATGAGCGCGCGACGCCGGACTTCGCGCTCGGCAAATAGCTCGAGGAGCGTGAAGCGGGTCAGCGCGCGCTCGTGCGCCTGCAGCAGTGCGCCGCCGCGCTCGCGCTCGAGCGCCGCCCGGCGGCGCAGGTTGGCCTGCTCCCAGCGCGGCGATTCCGGAATCCCGCGCCGTATCCACAGCGTGAAGAATCCGGGCAGGATTCCGAGCAGGAACATGTAGCGCCACCCGTCGGCGCCTAATGTGCCGACGAAAAGCCATACCAGCGAGGCGACGAAGAACCCGATCCCCAGGCCGCACTGCATCAGCCCGGCGCCCTTGCCGCGCGCCTTGTCCGGCCAGAGCTCGGCCGTGATCGACGCGCCGGTAGCCCACTCGGAGCCGATGGCGACGCCGACGAGGAGCCGAAGCGCAGCGAACGACACCCAGTCCCACGCGAAGGCGCTCAGCCCGGTCATGAGCGAGTAGGCCAGGATCGAGATCATCATGGTCCGCTTGCGTCCGATGTAATCGGCCAGAATGCCGCCGATCACGCCCCCGATTCCCCAGCCGAGCAGCGTGAGGGCGATCACGGCGCCGGCGTAGGTCGGGATTTGCGCGAACTGCGCCGGGGCGAGCAGCTGATGCAGCGCTGCGCCGACCGTCAGCAGAAGGGCGTAGGTCTCGTAGCCGTCGAACATCCAGCCGAGATTCGCGGCGACAAGCGTATTCCATTGCCGGCGATCGAGGCTGCCATACCACGGTTGCGAAGCAGCTATGCCAGCCTTGGACATCGCGCCCCCTGCCTAAAGCCCGCGTGCATTATGGCTCAGATCGGCGTCGCGAGCAGCGAGGGAACCAGGCCGGTGTCGGCGACGACGGTCACCGATTTCAGGCGCGCGACATCGCCTTCGATGTGCGCCTCGACGCGGTAGCGCCCGACGCTGAACAGCCGCGACTCGCCCTCGAGACTGGTCTGGAACAGGCTGTAGCCGGCCTCGAAGCAGAAGATCGAGTCTTTCTTGTCCGTAAAGCGTAGCGGGCCGATTACGTGCCGGTCGTAGTGCGGGTTGTAGAGGTTGACGTTGCGGTAGGACTCGACGCGGTCGCGCAGCATGTTCTTGTTGTCGCACCACATGAGCACGTTGGGCAGCC
>VBBY01000135.1 GCA_005881595.1 Betaproteobacteria bacterium
GCTGGATCAGTCCGCCGGTCGCGCCGCCGGTCGTGACCCCCAGCTCGTCCGGCCGCTGCTGGAACTGCGCAAGCGCCGCCGTAGCGGACACGAACAGGACCAGCCCGGCGCACAGCAAACGACGCATCATCGCGTGTTCCCTCCCGGCAACATTATAGGCGAGGGTCGCCCGGCAAAGGCATCAGCGGCCAGGGAAAATGGGGTCTGTCCCCATTTTAAAACTCGCGTACGCGAGGCGCAGGCCTTCTTCCAGGGAGACTCGCGGGCGCCAGCCGAGCGCGCTCAGCTTCGAGGTGTCGAGGAGCTTCTGCGGGGTGCCGTCGGGCTTCGAGCGGTCGTGGACGATATCGGCGTCGCTCTCGACGATGCGCTTGATGATTTCGGCCAGCTCGCGGATCGTCTGGTCCTTGCCGTGGCCGATGTTGAAGAGCGGGGGCTGCTGCGGGCTGAAGGCGGCGGCGAGCTGCTGCTCGGGCAGGTTCATCAGGTGGATGCAGGCGTCGGCCATGTCGTCGCTGTACACGAACTCGCGTCGAGGCGTACCGGAGCCCCACAGCGTCACCGTTTTCTCGCGGCGTGCCTTGGCCTCGTGGAATTTGCGGATCAGCGCCGGCAGGACGTGGCCGGCCTGGAGGTCGTAGTTGTCGCCGGGCCCGTACATGTTGTTCGGCATGGCGCAGAGGTAGCGCGTGCCGTACTGGCGATTGAACGCCCAGCACATCTCGATGCCGGCGATCTTCGCCAGGGCGTACGGGCGGTTGGTCGGCTCGAGCGGCCCGGTGAGGAGGTACTCCTCCTTGATCGGCTGCGGGCAGTCGCGCGGGTAGATGCAGGCGGTGCCAAGAAACAGCAGCTCGCGCACGCCGGCCTTCCAGGCCTCCTCGAGCACGTTGGTCTGGATCGCCAGGTTCTGGAAGATGAAGTCGGCGGGGTAGCTCTCGTTCGCCGCGATGCCGCCGACCTTCGCCGCGGCGAGGAACACGACTCCAGGGCGCTCGCGCTGGAAGAACTCGCGCACCGCGCGTTGATCGATGAGGTCGAGCTCGGCGTGCGTGCGGGTGACGAGGTTGCGGTAGCCCCTCGCCTGCAGCCCTCGCACCAGCGCCGAGCCGGCGAGGCCGCGATGCCCGGCGACGTAGATCTTCGAGTCCTGCTTCACGCCCGCTCGTCGCGGTAGTCGAAGGTCTTGTGGCCGTGGTCGCGCGCGAGCAGATCGCGCTCGGCCAGCGCCAGGTCCTCGCGCGCCATCTCCGCGACCAGGTCCTTGAAACCGATCTCCGGCTTCCAGCCGAGCTTCGCCTTCGCCTTGCTCGCGTCGCCGAGCAGGCTGTCCACCTCCGTGGGCCGGAAATAGTGTGGATCGACCCGCACCACGGTCTGGCCGCTCTTGAGCGCGGAGAAGCGCTTGTTGCTCGAGCTCGCGATGCGCGCCGTCTCGTCCTTGCCGCGGCCCTGCCAGTCGAGCTGGATGCCGTATTCGGCCGCCACCGCGTTGACGAAATCGCGGACACTGCGCTGCACGCCAGTCGCGATGACGAAGTCCTCCGGCGCCGGCAGCTGGAGCATCAGCCATTGCGCGCGCACGAAATCCTTGGCGTGGCCCCAGTCGCGCTTCGCGTCGAGATTGCCGATGTACAGGCAGTCCTGCAGGCCGAGCGCGATGCGCGCGAGCGCGCGCGTGATCTTGCGCGTGACGAAGGTTTCGCCGCGCACCGGCGATTCATGGTTGAAGAGGATGCCGTTGCAGGCGAACATGCCGTACGCCTCGCGGTAGTTCACCGTGATCCAGTAGGCGTAGAGCTTCGCCGCGCCGTACGGCGAGCGCGGGTAGAACGGGGTCTTCTCCGTCTGCGGGGTCTCGCGCACGAGGCCGTAGAGCTCCGAGGTGGCGGCCTGGTAGAAGCGCGTTTTTTTCTCCAGGCCCAGGATGCGCAGCGCTTCGAGCAGGCGCAGCGTTCCCAGTCCGTCGGAATCCGCGGTGTATTCCGGCTCCTCGAAGGAAACCTGGACGTGGCTTTGCGCTGCGAGGTTGTAGAGCTCGTCGGGCTGCGCCTGCTGGATCACGCGCGTCAGGCTCGAGGAATCCGTCATGTCGCCGTAGTGCAGGATTAAGCGGCGATCGCCGACGTGCGGGTCCTGGTAGAGGTGATCGATGCGGTCGGTGTTGAAGAGCGACGCCCTGCGCTTGATGCCGTGGACGATGTAGCCCTTGTCGAGCAGGAGCTCGGCCAGGTAGGCGCCGTCCTGCCCGGTGATGCCGGTGACCAGAGCGACTTTTCGCTTTTTCTGCATGGCTCGTAAAAACAGGGACAGACCCCTATTTTTCCTCATTCTAGCCGTCGCCGCGCAGCGACAGAACGGCGCCCTGTGCGCGACGCGCAACGCTTCGCCAACTTTGTCATTGCCCCCCGGCCGTTACTTGCTTACCTTGCAAACCGGGAGTCCAGACATGAGCGAGGCAACAGTCCTTTTCGCCGACGTGAGCGGCAGCACGCGGCTGATCGAAACGGCAGGCGATGCGGTGGCGCTGAAGGCCATCGCGCGCTGCATCGAGCGGCTGCGCACGGCCGCGGAGTCGACCGGCGGCCAGGTGGTGAAG
Organism: Betaproteobacteria bacterium; assembly: GCA_005881595.1. Lineage (GTDB taxonomy): Bacteria > Pseudomonadota > Gammaproteobacteria > Burkholderiales > SG8-39 > SCGC-AG-212-J23. The sequence continues at coordinate 2,600 of VBBY01000135.1, forward strand.
ACGATCGGCGACGAGGTGATGGTGCTCTTCCCGACGCCGGACGCGGCGGTGCAGGCGGCAGCGAAGATGCACGAGTCCATCAACGCGCTGCCGGCGATCGGCGACACCAAGCTCGGCGTGCACGTCGGCTTCCACAGCGGGCCGGTGATCCAGGTGGAGAAGGACGTGCTCGGCGACACGGTGAAGCTCGCCGCCAAGCTGGTCGAGCAGGCGCAGAAGGGCCAGACGATTACCTCGCAGCAGACCGCGGCGCTGCTCAGCCCGGCGCTCAAGCCCTACTCGCACGAGCTGCGCGAGCTGGCGGTGAGGGAGCAGGGCGACGGCGTGTGGCTGTGCGAGATCGTGTCGCAGGCCGCCGCGACCACCGCGCTGGTGCGGCTCACCTACCGCGACCAGGCGGTCGAATGCTCGCGCGAGCATCCGTCGGTCGTGATCGGGCGCGAGTACGGCTGCGGCGTGCTGGTGGCCGACCGCACCGCGTCGCGCAAGCATTGCACGATCGAGCTGCGCGGCGGGCAGTTCGTGGTGCAGGACCACAGCACCAACGGCACCTACGTCACGATCGACAGCGAAAAATCGGTGCTGCTCAAGGGAGACGACCTGGCGCTGCGCCGGTTCGGCTGGATCGGCTTCAGCGACGTGCGCTACGCCGGCTCGGACGTGGTTCAGTTTTCCTGCGGGTAAGCCCCCATGAACGCGACGGTCCTGTTCGCGGACGTTAGCGGCGCCGCGATTTCGAACTGCATCGAGCCCCTGCGGAAGGCCGCGGAGTCTGCCGGCGGGCGGGTCGTGAAGCTGGTCGGCGACGAGGTGATGGTGCTCTTCGCCACGCCGGATGCCGCCGCCAAGGCGGCCGTCAAGATGCACCAGTGCATCGAGTCCCTGCCCGCGGCCGCGGGCGACGAGCCCGCCCTGCGCGTGGCGTTCCACAGCGGGCCGGTGATCCAGGTCGACAAGGACGTGCTCGGCGACACGGTGAAGCTCGCGGCCAGGCTGGTCGCGCAGGCGCAGAGAGGCCAGACCATCACCTCGGGGCAGACCGCGGCCCAGCTCAGCACCGGGCTGCGGCCCTTCTCGCGCGACCTGCAGCGCGTGGCGCTGACCGACAGGGCCGAGACCATCCGCCTCTGCGAGATTCTCAAGACCTCCCTGAGCGGCGCCGCGCGGGCGCAGGAGACGAAGGCGAGGACCATGGTGCGGCTCGCCTACGCCGACCAGATGGTGGTCTGCTCACGGGAGAACCATCCGCGCATCGTGATCGGCCGGGCCAGGGCCTGCGACCTGGTGATCGCCGACAAGCTGGCGTCGCGGCAGCACTGCACCCTCGAAGCGCGCGACGACGAGTTTTTCCTGCTGGACCACAGCACCAACGGCACCTACGTCACCGTCGAGGGCGAGCATGAAATCCTGCTGAACGGCGAAGGGCTCGCGCTCGCGACCCACGGCTGGATCGCCTTCGGCCATCCGCACGGCGGCG
>VBBY01000136.1 GCA_005881595.1 Betaproteobacteria bacterium
AAGCTCCCGCGAACATTCCGCTCACAGTCCAGGTGGACGACACAGACGGCTCCATCGCCAACGTCGAGTACTTCTACGGCACTACGTTGATCACCTCGCTCGGTGCGCCGCCGTACAGCTTCGTCTGGACCGAAGTTCCGCAAGGCGCCTATGCCTTGACCGCTCGTGTCACGGACAATCTCGGCGGCGCTATGACCTCAGTCGCTGTAAACGTTACCGTGAACGCTGCGGAAGCAAAGCTCTATTACATTCACGTTGATCATCTCAACACGCCAAGACTCATTGCAGACGCTACAGGTACGACCGTGTGGCGGTGGGATCAGCAGGAGCCGTTTGGCGTCAACGTGCCGGATGAGAATGCGTCGGGCTTAGGACCGTTCGAGTTTCCGATGCGGTTCCCAGGGCAGTATGCCGACAAGGAAACGAATCTCGCTTACAACTACTTCAGGGACTATGATCCGGCGATCGGTAGGTACATCCAGACTGATCCACTAGGCGCAAGGAGCGGCAAACACCTGTTCCTATATTCGAGCGGAAATCCGCTGTCGCACATCGACTACTATGCACTAAGAGACGTAATAGTTACGATTTGGGATAGATCCATTCAGAATGGATCACCTGCTGGCCATGTGTTTGTCGGCGAGATGAATGGCACGACAATATTGAGTCAATTCCCATCACCATCGGGCATTCAAGGTACAAACGTCACCAGAGACTGGTTCGATACTCTCATATCTGAGATGAAAAACCCGGACGTGGTGTACAAAGTTCACGTTTCAGATGATGCCAAGTTTGATCAAGCTGTGAAAGACTTAAGACAGAGACCGGACTGGTTCTGGAATCCACGAAGTGATCCCAATAGCACCAACTGTTCGGCTGCTGCCTTTTCCGCTTTAAGAGCGGGGGGAGTTAGTGTGCCTGAGCCATGGGTGCTACCCGTAAGCCCTGATGATCTGCGCAGTGGCATGGAGCAGCTAATCAGGAAGAATAGTCAAAATGTGACAAGACTGCCGTCCGTGCCATGGAAATGAATATCGCTAATCTACCTCGGTCCTGTGTCGTAGTTACAATAGGTTTCTACGTGACTGTATGGACGCTTGGTGCAACAGCCTATTTTGGCTTCCATAGCTTCGATGCAATGACTCTACTCGGGATCGGCACAATCCCCGCGTCTTTGTTGGTCAGTTCGCTTAACGGTGCGGCAATGAGTGCTCTCGGATTTGGTATGGATGTGAGAACGATTATTGAATTTTTAGGATTTCTTGTTTTCGGGAGTATTCAATATGCACTGGCTGGCTATTTTTTAGGCATAGTCATAAGAAGATTCGCTAGAACCAGGGCTAGCTCATAGGTCGATAGCCTAGTTGCTCACGCCGATCATCTCAACACGCCGCGCCTTGTTGCCAACGCAACAGGTATGACCGTGTGGCGTTGGAATCAGCAGGAACCGTTCGGCGTCAATGTGCCGGATGAGAATCCTTCGGCACTCGGAGCGTGTGGGTTTCCGTTGAGATTTCCTGGGCAGTACTTCGACAAGGAAACAAACCTTCACTACGGCTATTTCAGGCGAGCACGTCAGCCGTACTCGAGATACTTGTAGGCGAGCCCGGCCTCATCGTTACGCCGTTCTTTTCGTCTTGCGAGGCTTGCGCTCGACGCGATACTCGGCGCGGGGTTCCTGAATCAGCAACTCACTCGGAATGCCGAGCTTCTCGTGCAGCGCGCGGATCATCGCGAGCGTGAGCGGCCGCTTGCGTGACAGGATCTCGGATGCACGGTTCTTGCCGCCGACCATCGCCGCGAGATCCGTCTGCCGCAAGCCTTGCTGCTCCATCCGGAACAGGATGGCTTCGACCGGGTCTGGCTTGCGGAACTTGAAATGCTCCTTTTCGTAGTCTTCGACCAGCTTGGCGAGAAGCTCGAGCCGGGCGCCCTCGGCGGTCCGCGGATCCGGATCGAGCGCTACCAGCCGGTCCACCTCCTCAAGGTAGCGGCGGTACTGCTGTTTCGTCTTGATGATGCGAATATCCATGATCGCTAACGGCTCCTGTTGCGCTGGTCGTATTCGCGGTGCGTTCCCGCCCATCGAACCGACACGGTGGCAGTGCGGTACGCAACGGCCACCTCCAGGCGGTACGTGTTGCCTTTGACATTGAAGATCACCACCCCATCAGGTAGAAAGCTCGCTGAAGCGTAGCGATTGCGGAGGTCTTGGGGAGTCGCCCACACCGCGGTTTCGACGTCCGCCAGCCAATGCTCGATCCATGTGCGGGCGTCCGCATGCTTGCGGCAGAACTGCTCGAGCCGCTCCCGCCCGGCAATCCTCATTTGCGCTCCGGCAGTACGTCACGCCGCGAATAATAGCACTAAGTTCCCATTTTGGGAACAAGCCACTCCTCCAAGACTTCGGCGCCATGCTCGCCGAGGCCGGGCGGATTGCGCGTGACCTGGAACGCATAGTCGGTGATCCGCAACGGATTGCCGATCGACAGGGTCGAAGCCCCTCCGGGCAGCACGATCGGGCACAGGATGCCGCTTTGCTTGACGTGGGCGTCCTCGCAAACTTCTGCATAGTCGTACACCGGAGCGCAGGGCACGCCGCTCGATTCGAAGAGGGCGAGCCATTCGGCCGCCGTGCGCTGCCTGAAGATCGGCTGCAGCAGCGCGGTCAGCGCCGGCTCCTGATCGGCTCGCCGCGGCACCGTGGCGAACCTGGCATCTTCCTTGAGCGCGGGACGGCCGACAACGTCGCAGACCTTGTGCCAGAGAGCATCCGTCCCGGCGGCGATGACG
>VBBY01000137.1 GCA_005881595.1 Betaproteobacteria bacterium
AAAGGCGAAGGCCGAGCAGTCGCCGCCGGTGAAGCGGATGCTCGCCGCCGGCGTTCCACTGGGCGCGGGCACCGACGCGACGCGCGTCGCAAGCTACAACCCGTTCGTATCGCTGTACTGGCTCATCACCGGCAAAACGGTCGGCGGCACGACGCTTTACACCGAGGCGAACCGCCTGGAGCGCATGGAAGCGCTGCGGTTGTGGACGGCGAGCAGCGCCTGGTTCTCGAGCGAGCAGGGCAGGAAGGGCGCGCTCGCTCCCGGCCAGCTCGCCGACCTCGCGGTGCTTTCGGCGGACTACTTCTCAATCCCGGACGAGGACATCAAGCGCCTCGAATCCGTTCTCACGCTGGTCGGCGGCAAGGCGGTTCACGCGGCTGCCGAATTCGCCGCGCTGGCGCCGCCGGCGCTTCCGGTGCTGCCGGTCTGGTCGCCGGTGGCGAAGTTCGGGGGCTACGCCCCGCCGCTCGCGACGTCCGGCTGCGCGTGCTCCCTCTTCTAAGCCCCTTTACAACTGTAACGATGACGCCCGGGTTCGACACCGTAGCGGCATGGACCGATTTCACAATCGGCTCAAATGCTGCGTACCAGACTGATTGGAGCACTGGCGCGGTACCTCGCGCAGCCCGTCACGCGCTACAGCCTAGCGACAGACGCCGATCCGCAATCGCTCTCCGCAGTACTGCATCATGGCGATGTGCTGCTCACCGACGGTAACACTCGTGTCGCGGCGCTGGTCAAACGCATTACACGGTCGACCTGGTCTCATGTCTCGATATACGTGGGGCCGCTTGAAAAGGGGCCTGACCCCCTGTGCATCGTCGAAGCCGACATTGCGGCGGGCGTCAGACCCGTGCGCCTCTCGGAGCTGAAGGGATTGCATGTCCGGGTGTTGCGGCCGACCGGGCTCGACGAAAAGGATCGCTCCCGCCTCGCCGAATGGGTCGTCAGCCGAATCGGGGGCGAATACGACCTTGCGCATGCGTGGGCGCTTGCGCGGAAGTTGTTGCGCCTGCCCGCGCGTTTGCCGCCGCGGTCCACGCTGGCGGAAAGCGCCACGCGATTCATCTGCTCGAGCCTGGTGGCACACGCGTTTGCGTTGATCGGAACTCCGATCCTTCCGGTCCACAGATACCTCACTCCGGGCGACTTCGAGAGCGCGCCGCTGTTCGAGGTGGTCAACCCGACCGACAACAGAAGCTCGAGATGAAATCCAGGCTGTTTTCATTCTTGCTCATATGGGCTCTCGTGCCGCTCGCATCTGCGCAAGAAGCGAGCCCCGATGTCCTCATCAAGGGGCTGTCCGAGGACGTCATCGCGGCAATCAGGCAGGACAAGGACATCCAAGCCGGCGACGCCGACAAGATCTCCGCGCTGGTCGAAGCGAAAATCCTGCCGCATTTCGATTTCAGGCGCACCACACAGGTCGCGATGGGGGTCAACTGGCGTCGCGCGAGCGCCGACCAGCAGGAGCGGCTGACCAGCGAATTCAGGCTGCTCCTGGTTCGCACGTATTCCGGGGCGCTGGCGAGCTATCGCGACCAGATCATCGAGCTCAAGCCGTTACGCGCAAGCCCGGGCGACTCGGAGGTCACCGTCCGCTCGCAGGTCAAGCAGTCAGGAGCCGAGCCGATCACCATCGATTACGCAATGGAAAAGACCGCCTCTGGCTGGAAAATATTCGATGTCAGCATTGGCGGGATCAGCCTGGCGGCGAATTACCGGACCGCGTTCGGCGAGGAGGTGCGCAACCACGGCGTCGACGGCCTGATCGCTCTGCTTGCCGACAAGAACCGCCAAGCTGCAGCCAGACCGAAGAGAGCCGCGTAACGTAACTCCGCAACACTCGCCCTGCGTGGGCTATTATGGGTAGTCAGGTCAACTGCTCAAGCGAGGTAAACCGTGGAACAGCAGGGAAAGGATGTGTCCGTACTCGCCCATATCCAGCGCCTGGTAGCTGAAGAGCACCGGCTGTTCGAGCAGGGCGAGCTCGCTCCGGACAAGAGCAAGCGCCTGGCAGAGGTCCAGGTGGAGCTCGATCAATGCTGGGATCTTTTGCGCCAGCGGCGCGCCTTGCGCGAAACCGGCGGCGATGCGTCCCAGGCGCACGTCCGGCCGCCCGAAGTCGTGGAGAAGTACATCGGCTGAAATGCAGTGCAGTCACCTCGGTCTGGTGAAGACCGACCGGCCGCGCAGCAAGGGATGCGAGGAATGCCTCAAGATGGGCGATCCCTGGGTGCATCTGCGCCTGTGCCGGATCTGCGGACACGTCGGCTGCTGCGACGAATCCAAGAACAAGCATGCCACCAAGCACTTTCACGCCACGAAGCATCCGATCATCACCTCGCTCGAGCCGGGAGAAGGCTGGAGCTGGTGCTACGTCGATGAGGTGGCGATGGAGCTGAAATGATGGGCCCGCGCCGCAACATCGATGGCTGAGCCCGCCTCGCCGACGCTCGAAGCGCGCCGCGCGCAGACTTTCCCGATCCTCGCGCCCGACGAGATCGCGCGCATGCGCCGCTTCGGTGCGCCGTGCCGCTATGCGGCCGGCGCGCGGATCTATGAAACTGGCAAGCCGACCCCCGGCATGCTGGTCGTGCTTTCGGGGACGATCCGCGTCACGGGCCGCGACGGACACGGGCACGACTTCCCGGTGGTCGATCATGTCGCCGGGGCCTTTTCCGGCGAGCTCGGGCAGCTTTCGAGCCGGCGCTCGCTCGTGGACGCGGTCGCGGTCGGCGACGTGGAGGCGCTGCTCATCAGCCCGGAGCAGCTGCATGCCTTGCTGATCGCGGAGGCCGCGCTCGGCGAGAAGGTCATGCGCGCGCTGATCCTGCGGCGCGTGGCGCTGATCGAGACCGGCACCGGCGGCCCGGTGCTGATCGGCGCAGCGTCCCTGGGCGATGTCGCGAGGCTGAGCAATTTCCTGAGGCGAAACGGCATTCCGCATCTCCTGCTCGATCCGGCCAGCGACCATGATGCGCAGGCGTTCATCGAGCGCTACGCGCCGCGCGCCGGAGACCTGCCGCTGGTGGTCTGCCCCGACGGATCGGTTCTGCGCAATCCAACGGAAAGCGCGCTTGCCAAATGCATCGGCATGCTCGATGCCGCCTCCGGCGCGGATCGCGTGTACGACGTCGCCGTCGCGGGCGCCGGCCCCGCGGGGCTGGCTACCGCGGTCTACGCGGCCTCGGAGGGTCTGTCGGTGCTAGTGATCGACGCGCGCTCGTTCGGCGGCCAGGCAGGCGCAAGCGCGCGCATCGAAAACTATCTCGGCTTCCCGACCGGCATCTCGGGCCAGGCATTGGCAGGACGCGCCTATACCCAGGCGCAGAAATTCGGCGCAAGCATGCTCATCCCGGCGGAGGTCGTCCGCCTCGACTGCGAGCGCTCAGCCGACGGCAATCCGTTCGCGTTGCAGCTTGCCGACGGCCGCGCCGTGCAAAGCCATGCGGTCGTCATCGCCACCGGCGCACGCTAAGGTGGTGCTCGTGGGCGGCGGCAACTCCGCGGGACAGGCCGCCGTGTTTCTCGCCGGCTACGCCTCGAAAGTCTGGATGCTGGTGCGCGGCGCCGGCCTCGCCGCGAGCATGTCGAAGTATCTGATCGAGCGCATCGCCGGCATCGCCAACATCGAGCTGCGCACGCGCACCGAGATCAGCGGGCTGAGCGGTGAGCGCGAGTCCGGCGTCGAATCCGTGACCTGGCGGCAGCGCGACACGAGTCAGAAAGAAACTCGCCCGATCCGCCACGTCTTCATGTTCCTCGGCGCGGATCCCACCACCGAATGGCTGCAGGACTGCGACGTCGCGGTCGACGACAAGGGATTCGTAACCACCGGCAAGGACTCTCGGCTGCCTTTGGAAACCAGCGTGCCCGGCGTTTTCGCGATCGGGGACGTGCGCGCCGGGTCGGTCAAGCGCGTGGGCGGCGCCATTGGCGAGGG
>VBBY01000138.1 GCA_005881595.1 Betaproteobacteria bacterium
GAGAACGTGCGAGCCACGCCCGGAGTGGTGTTCCACAACGCCGACCTATACGCGCCGCACTACACCACTGCACGTGCGGTGAGCTGGATCGAGACCAAGCGCCCGGTGACGACGCGCTACGATCTGCAGCCGCACCGCCGCAACTATCCGCTCGAGAATTACTTCCTCTGGGCGGTGACCGAGACGCCGTTCGGCAAGTGGCGGCGCGAGTTCCTCATCGACCCGGTGCTGTACCTCTTTCCCAAGGTGCACTGGCGCAACTACGAGGCCGGGTACGACGTCGCGGAGCTCGAGCCGCCGTCACGTAAGCATCGTACCTACGTGCTGCAGGAGTATTTCGTGCCCGTGGAGCGCTTCGGCGAGTGCGTGCCGATGATGGCAGAGATCCTCAACCGCCACCGCGTCAACGCTCTCAACGTCTCGGTACGCCACGCCTTTGCAGACCCTGGATCGCTTCTAGCCTGGGCGCCGACAGAGACCTTCGCCTTCGTCCTTTATTACAAGCAGCGCACGCGCGACAACGCCCGCGAGCGGGTCGCGGTATGGACGCGCGAGCTAATCGACGCGGCGCTATCGGTCGGCGGCACCTATTACCTGCCCTACCAGCCGCACGCCACGCCCGAGCAGTTCCACCGCGCCTATCCAAGGGCGAAGGAGCTATTCGCGCTGAAAAGGCAGCTGGACCCGGACTACAAGCTGCGCAACACGCTCTGGGATACGTACTATGCGCCGCAACCTCAGGTACAACCCGCCGGCGCCTCGGAATTCCACATGATTTACGGCGAGACGCGCTGGCGCGATGCGTTCTACCGCTTCCTGCAGAACGTCTACCGCATTTTCCCCGAAGATCGCTTCCACACCCTCATCCGCCAGGCCTGCGACGCGCGCCGCGATGATGAGGCGATCTACCGCTACATCCAGCAGCGCCTTTCGACGATCAAGCCGTTCCTCTCTGAGCTGCTCTACGCCGTGCCATCGCTGATCAAGCAGAAGGCCGAAATGGCGCGGCAGACGCTCGAGCTGCTCGGCGAGCGGCGCAGGTATGACGGCTACGTCGAGGTCGGCAGCACCGGGCGCTACGCCGGCGTGCTGCGCAAGCACCTCGACCTGACGGGCATGCTGGCGATGGTGAACGACCTTCCGCCGACCTTTTCACCGGTAGACATCGTGGAGCGCGGCCAGCTCCGCAAGCTCGGCGCCCATGTGCCGCTCGCCGACTTCCAGCCGATCGGTGCGGACCACGTGCCCGATGCGAGCGTCGACTTCGTCTCCTGCTACATCGGCCTGCACCACATCACGCCCGCAGGCCTCGAACCCTTCACGCGCTCCATCGCGCGCATGCTGCGGCCAGGCGGCGTTTTCGTCCTGCGCGACCACGACGTTACTTCGCCGCAGATGAACGCGTTCGTCTCGCTCGCGCATGCCGTATTCAACGCCGGCCTCGGCGTGTCCTGGGAGGACAACGCCAAGGAGCTGCGCCACTTCGCACCGGTCGAGGAATGGGTGAAGCGGCTCGACAAGGTCGGCTTGCGCGACACCGGCAAGCGCTTGCTGCAGCCCCACGACCCGACCGATAACGTCCTCATGTCGTTCGTCAAGCAATGAGATATTTGCTGCTCTTTGTTGTCTGCCTATGCGCGCACGCGCAAGTCGCGCCGCCGGAACATCGCCGCGGGCCGGATCAGACCTTCCTCACATATCCGGAGTGGTTCCTGGTGCACAGCCCGGCGGAGTACGCCGAGTACGTGCGCGACCACACGCCGACGCAGTTTCCCTTCATTGGTCACACGTGCCAGTTCTGGCAGGGCTACGGCGCGGTTACGCGCGCCACGCGCGACTATCCATTCAACTTCGGCTACCACGTAATGGTCATGGTGATCGGCACGAGCACCAGCGTCGAATACGTGATCCGCGCCACCTACGAGACCATGATTGGCCGGCTGAGCGAGCTCGCCGCGCCGCGGCGACTGAGCGAGGAGGACCGGTACGCGGCACAGGTGGCGCAGGACTACGTCGACTTCATCCGTGACCAGCCGTGGTACGAGTACGACTTCATGAAGCAACTCGCCGGATTGTGGCGAGAGACATCCTTCCTCGGGCCAGACGTCGTTCGGAAATTGGAGCGCAAATACGCGCTCACCACCGAGTACTTGATCAAGGGCGGCTACGCGTGGCTGATCAAGAAGGCGACCAAGGCGTCATACGACGAGCCGCTGCCCGTCACCGCGGTGGTCATCGACCGGCTGCCTCCGGGCTTCGAAAAGGACTTCCCGAAAACGCAGATCGTTCGAGCGGGCGATCCGGCGCTCGTCCTGGTGCCGCGCTACGACCAGTTCATGTACTACGCCGCCGGGCTGGCGACAAAGGGCGCGAGCTTCCGCGAGATCGCCGGTAATGGCGAAAAAGCGACCATTCTGGTGAGCGCGCTAGTTCCCGCGGCTTGGCAAGCGGAAGGAATTCTGCTGGAGCAACCCGTGCTCACCCGGCCGCAAACCAAGCGCGTCGTCATTGGCGTTTCGGTCGCCTCGCTCGCGACGCTGCTCAACCGCCTCGTCGGCGACGGGGCGCGGCTCGAGCACGTCTATGACTATTAGAGCGGTCGAGAACGCCGCTAGTCGACTTCTCCCACGTGCGTCAGCGGCGCAAGCGAGCGCTGTCCGTTCTTGGCCGAGAGCAGAGATTCGCCGAGCAATAATGCTCAGCGAAAAACGTGGGGAAAACGTGGGGATTTGGCGCGTCTCCACGGCTATTGGCGAGTGAGGGCGGGCCAATAAACAACGGTTTAGCTACATAGCCGCCAACTTTTAATCCGTTGGTCGGCGGTTCGAATCCGCCACGACCTACCAAAATTCAAGGGGCTAGCGACTAGCTGACCCTTCTTATTTCAGAACGTAGAGCAGGTCCCAGGTTCGAGCCCTGGTCGCGGAGTCGTTCTACTCCTCCTGTAGGGCATGGCTCGCATGGCCATGGTCGGCAATTACTTAGGTACCACCCTAACGCTGCCGCTACCATATGCACAAACGAGCCAGTTGTCGGTGGCGGCTGCTTTACAATTCATCGCCATCGCGCGGAGTTCATCGTTTCCCAACTTCCTGTCGTATAGGCAAACTCTGATCTTCCAACTAGTCTCCATGGGGTGAGTCACCTCTGCGGCGCTGGGAATCCATTCCAGCTTGCCCGGATCATTACTGAAAGCTCCCGAATAGAGGCCACGGTTGCCTGCGCCGCAATTTACAAGGCCAACAGATATCTCCCAGTCTTCGGGGTGATTGGGTTTCTTGGTCACTTGCCATTGAATGGCTAGAGGATCGCCGGGCTTGAGGGCATGATTTGCTCTTGGCTCATCAATTCTAATTCTGGGACGGAGCTGACTCTTTTGTTCGCCAAATCCGCTCCCCACGATCTGAACATGGACCGATTTGAAAACGGAACGGCAATCGCTGGTGTCGAGATTCTTGAGGGGATGTGTCGTCTCATCAAGACAAAAGCCGAAGCGCTCGCTGTCGTGGTAAGGAAACGTCAGACCCGATCTGCCTTCAGAGATAAATCCTGGGTAGTCACGAGCACAGAGGAATCGCATATCCACGGGTGTAAACTGCCCCCACTCGACATCGAGCAGATACTTGTTCCCTTGGCGCGATTGCAGCGTCAGCACAGGCCCTTCGGCGGAAATGATGCGAAGCGGGCCCACGGTTATGGGGTTGGTCGACTGCACTGATCTCACGCTGCGATGGTCCGGAGACCCGCTTCTTTTTTCGATAATAGCGATACCGTAAACGCCCGGGTCACGGGCAATCTGCCCACCGGCGAATACCGCGATGTCCTTCCCGTTTATGATCCCGTGCCACCGATTTTCAACAGTAATATTTGCTGGAAATGACACATCACCACTTCCTTCTATGATTCCAGTGGGCAACGGTTTGGTTTCGCTTTGAGCAGGCATTGCGCGTTTGGGCGTAGGCCCATCAATAGGTTCGATCGATGTTGCGATATTCACAACGGTTAAATTCAAACCCACAATCAAAATCCACTTACCAACTTCGCGCAGGGTCCGATTGGCCATGCCTAAAGCATCAGAGTTGGGGGCGGTACTGTCAGGATCGGTTGGTCGGGCGGCGCACCATAGTCGCGACGCTACTTAGATGTCGATGACCACGTCGCTCTGCGGCCGGGAGCAGCAGATCAGGAGATTTCCGTCCGCCGGTGGATCGAGCGGATCAGGGTGGTAGGTGACGGACCCAGAGATCAATCCGCTCTCGCAGTTGTGACAGACGCCGGTGCGGCACGACCACCGGGCGGGTACGTCACACGCTTCTGCCAGCTCGAGAAGGCTCTTGTCGTCCAGGCGCCAGCGAGCGGCGATGCCGCTGCGTGCGAAGGACACTAGTGGCCCAGTGCCAGGGGTACCTGCTGGCTGGTGCGGTGCGCGCACCGGCGTGGTGGTCATACCAGGCCTTAGCGAAGGGCCGCCGGCAAAGATCTCGGAATGGATCCGGTCCGGTGGCACGCCCCAGGCGGCCAGGCCGGTACTCAGGTCGCTGAGGAAGCTCGATGGCCCGCAAATGTAGAAG
>VBBY01000113.1 GCA_005881595.1 Betaproteobacteria bacterium
GTGGGACAGCATCGCGTGGGACAGCTTCACGCTCGACTGAGGACATGATGCGCGTTCGAAGTCGAAGTCGCTGCCAACGGCGCTCAGCGCCTGGCGCTGCAGCGCGTCATGCGAACGGCGCCGCGATCGGCGTCAATCCACCTTGATCTTCGCGTCGCGAATGACTTCGGCCCATTTGCGCAGCTCGGCTTTCACCACCCGGTCAAGCTCCTCAGGGGTGGAGCCCACGGGGTCGCCACCCTGCTCGAGCAGCTTCTGCTTCACGTCCGGCAGCTGGATCACGTGCGCGATCTCCTTCTGCATTCGCGCCACGATCGCCGGGGGCGTCTTCGCCGGCGCGAACATCGCGTACCAGGAATCCACCTCGTAGTCCTGAATCTTGAGCGCCTCGGCGACCGTGGGAATCTCCGGCGCACCAGGGTTGCGCCTGATGGTGGTCACCGCCAGCGCGCGCAGCTTGCCGGCGCGCACGTGCGACATGGCCGCAGGCATGGTGACGATGAGCAGCCACACCTGCCCGCCGAGCGTATCGGCGACCGCCGGCCCGCCGCCCTTGTACGGGACATGGACGATGTCGATGCCGGTCCTCAGCTTCAGCAGCTCGCCGGCGATGTGCGACGGCGTGCCGTTGCCGACCGAGGCGAAATGCAGCCTGCCCGGATGTGCCTTGGCCTGTGCAACGACATCCTGCATGCTGTGGATCGGCGAGCCGGGGTAAGCCGCGATCAGCTGCGGCACGCTGACGATCAGGGTCACCGGGGTGAAATCGCGCTCGACGTCATAGTTGAGCTTGTAGAGCAGCGGATTGATGGTGTGCGAGGAAAGCGTGAACAGGAAGCTGTAACCGTCGGGCGCCGATTTCGCGGCAGCCTCGGTGCCCACCGCGCCGCCGGCGCCGCCGCGGTTCTCGATGACGATCGTCTGTCCGAGCGCCTCCGACAGGCGATTCTGCACGATGCGCGCGACGACATCCGTCCCCCCGCCCGGCGGGTACGGCACGATGAAGCGCACCGGCTTTGCGGGCCAGTCCTGCGCCCAGGCGGGAATCGCGGCGAGCAGACCCAGTACTAGAAAGAGTCCCTTCTTCATCGCCGCCTCCTAAGTACGGTTTCTACGCCTTGCTGGTCGCCAGCTCTAATTCTGCAGTCAGTGCGGTCTGCACACAGCCATATTCCGTCTCGATTTTGGCAAACAGCTTGCAGGCTTCTTCGGCGTCAGCACGGCGCGCCGACGCCTCGATGTCCTCGCAATACCGGCTCAACACGCTCGCGCCGAGGTTTGCGCTGCTCGATTTGAGCGAATGCGCGGAGCGTACGATCTCCGGCGCATCATTGGCGGACGCCGCCTGCTTCAGTTTTTGAATGAGCTTCGGCGACTCGACCAGGTAAAAATTGATCGCGCGGGCGAGCCGTTCGGGCTTCAGCAGCGTGCTCAATTGATCGAGCACCCGCCGGTCGAGGGCCGCAGCGGCTTTCGCGGGGCCCTGCGCCGCGAGCTCCGCGGCGGCTGCCGATTTCGTCGCCGCCGCCTGAGGCATCCAGCGATCCAGCATGTCCTGCATTGTCTGCATGCTGAAAGGCTTGCTCAAATGGTCGTCCATGCCTGTGCTCAGGCATTCTTCACGATCCTGCGCCATCGCATTGGCAGTCAGCGCGATGATGGGCACGCGCTTGCCGATCGACGAGCGCTCTCGTCCGCGGATTTCCCTGGTCGCCTCGAATCCGTCCATCTCGGGCATGTGGCAATCCATCAGAATGAGATCGAAGGCGCCTTGCGCGTAGGCATCCAGCGCCTCCCTGCCATTGTTGACCACCGTTACGCTGTAGCCCTGGATCTGCAGTATGCCAAGCGCAACCTGCTGGTTGATGAGATTGTCTTCCACCAGCAAAATATTGCCGCGACTCCCGGCCGGAGCCGCATTCACGGGCTCGCTTACCTCCCGCGCCGCGACTGCCTCTTGCGGCTGACAGGCCATCACGTTTACCAGACATTCATACAGCACCGTCTGACGCACCGGCTTGGCCAGGCAGGCGTCGATGCCCGCCTCGCGTGCGTTCTGCATATCCGCCTGGCGGTGGGTCAGCATGACCAGCCGCAGCGTGGCGATGTCGGCGCGGGCCCTGATCGCGCGCGCGAGTTCGAGCGCGTCCATGCCCGGCAGCCCCAGGTCGATGATTGCAATATCGAAGGGAGCGTTTCGTGCCGCTGCCTGGGAAAGCAGATCGATCGCCTGCGCCGGCGTTGCGGCGACCCGATTGGTCATTCCCCAGTTGCTCATCTGCGAGTGAAGGATGCCGCCATTGATGGCGCTCGATTCGACGATGAGCGCCCGCACGCCCGTAAGCATCCCCATCGGGGCCGCACGCGAGTCCTGCGTTTCCTGCTTTTCGAAGCGGCTGGTGAACCAAAACGTGGAACCGGCGCCGAGCACGGATTCGACGTAAATGTTCCCCCCCATCATTTCGACGAGCTGCCTGCTGATCGCGAGGCCGAGGCCGGAGCCGCCGTGCTTGCGGGTCGTTGATCCGTCGGCCTGGGCAAACTCCTCGAAGATGTGGGATTGCGCTGCCGCGCTGATGCCGGCACCGGTGTCGCTGACCTCGAAGCGCAGCGTGACGCTCTGCGCGGTCTCCTCGAGGCCGGCCACGCGGATCACGACCGAGCCTTGCTCGGTAAACTTGATCGCGTTGCCCACCAGATTGGTCAGTACCTGGCCCAGACGCAGGGGGTCCCCCTTGACGTGGGTAGCCAGATTCGCGGGAATGCTGCAGGCAAGCTCCAGTCCCTTGACATGGGCGCGCTCGGCAAGGAGATCCACGACATCTTCGAGCGACCGGCGCAGATCCATGTCGACACTCTCGAGCTCGAGTTTTCCAGCCTCGATCTTGGAGAAATCCAGAAGATCGTTGATGATGCCGAGCAGATTCTTGCCCGAGCGCTGCACGGTCTCGGCGTACTTGCGTTGCGCGCTCGTGAGCCCCGTTTCGAGCAACAGCTCCGTCATCCCCAGGACGCCGTTCATCGGCGTGCGGATCTCGTGGCTCATCCTGGCGAGGAACGAACTCTTTGCGTGGCTTGCCGATTCCGCCGCTTCGCGCGCCAGGCGCAGCGCTTCCTCGCTGCGCTTGTGCTGCGTGACGTCGCGGGCCACGGAGATGCTGCCGATCCATTGGTTGGCCTGGTCGAGCAGGGGCGCAACGGCGACCTGAATATCAATTGCCGTTCCCGACCTGGTCATGGCTCTGGCGTCATAGGAGAATTTCTCCCCCGCCATCAGCCGCTGCATGCGCGCTTCCTCCTCTTGCGCCGTCGACTCGCCGACGTTTAGCGCGCGCCCCACGGCGTCGGCCGGGGGATAACCGAACATGGCGGCGGCTCCGGAATTCCAGCTGGTGATGATGCCGGTCAGATCCTTGGTCCAGATCGCTTCGCTGGACTGCTCGACGATGGTCGCTAGCAGCTTGTTCTTCGATTCGCTTTTCCCAAGCGAGGCGATCAGGCCTTCGATGTTGTTCGCCATGTTGTTGAACGCTTCGGCGGCAAGGCCCACTTCCGGCGCACCTTCGGGCTCGATGCGCACCGCGTGGTCGCCTTGACTGAAACGGTTCGCGCCTTCGGCAAGCATGCGCAGCGTTCCTAGGTTGCCGCGGAATATCAACCAGATGAATTGCAGCATGAGGAACAGCGTCACCGCCACAATCTGCAACTGCTTGACGAACTGTAGCCAAAGCCGGTTGTGGGCCTTGATCGGAGTCACCCAGACACTGAGCTTTCCGTATCCCACGCCGCCCGCCGTGACGTCGAGGCTTTGTTCCTCGTGCTCAATGAGGGCAAGGCGCGCGAACCACGCCGGTGCGTCGAGCCGATCGGGCAAGTCTTGCGCGATCAGCGTCTTGCCGTCCTTGTCGGTCCAGGCGAATCTGTCGAGCTCGCCCTTCTTGACCTGGTTTTTCAGCAGCTGCGTGATCGCCGCGTAGTCACCGACGAGCGCCTGATCGGCAACCAGCGGCGCGAGGAAGAGCAGCGTTTCCTTCTGCTCCCGCAGAAGCCGGGCCGAATGCTCTGCCGCGCCCTCCGCCACGAGCAGGACGGTCTGCACGCCGCCTCCGGCGACGATCGCGACTCCCACGGCAATCATGAGGCGCGAAATCAATCCCAAGTTCTTCAAGAATCGAAACACGCGTATGTTTTTCATGGTCGCTTGCCTGTGTCTTCCACGGCGGACTATTTGACTTGCGTGGTCCTATAGAACTTGCGGTAGTTGTCGTAGTCGCGCTCTTTGGCCGCGACGAAACCCAGTTCGCTGTTGCTTTTCAGCAGATCGGCACCCGCCTCGAGTATCTGGCGGCCTTCCGGGTCGTTGATCATGTCGATAAGGGCGGCCTTGACCGCCGCCACCTTGTCCGCGGGCATCTTGGGATTGGCCATGATGCACAGGTCCTGGTAGATCTCCGAAGTCCAGAGCGCGCGGTACTCGAACGATTCGCGGCGACCGTAACGCGCCATGACCGAGCTGTTGACTCCAGCGGCAGCGACCTTGTTGACCTTCAGCTGGGCGGACGAGGCTTCCTGGTTGCCGGTGAACACGACTTTGATGTTCACCTTCGCTCTCAGGAGCGCGTCCATCGGTAGCCAGTAACCGGTAAATCCGTCCGGAGTCACGAAGGCGACGTCCTTGCCGTTCAGGTCTTCCAGCGACTGAATCGGGGAATCGATCGGCACCACGATTTGCGACCTGATTCCGGGCCCGGCAGGGCGCGCGATGACCTTGTAGCCGAGGCGATCGCGTTCCGGGGTGAAGAAATGATTCGTGTAGAGAAAGTCGTACCTGCCCAGTTCGGCAATTGCGTTGCCTTCCTTGGCGGTTCTCGCCAGTTTCAGCTCCAGCGGCACGCCGCTTTTCCGGCTCACATGGGTGAGGATCGGGTTCCAGTACTGCGCGGTCAACGAAATGCTGCGCTGATTCAGGACGTAGAAGGCGTACGCTTGCTCTGCAGCGACGCCCGGCGAGTGCATGGCGACTGTCACGGCCAGGATCGTCGCGGCGCGCCTAATTGCTCTTCGTATCATGACTATCCCCCTCAAGCCGCCACTTTCAGGAACAACATCGCGCCGCTGAGCACGAGCAGCGCGCCCACCACCCTCAACATGCCGCCACTGGTCATGTCCAGATGCACCTTGTTGCCGCTGTATAGACCGATCGCCATGGGAACGAGGCCCAGGGCGTATGCGGTCTGAAGCTTCGGATCGAGCAGCAGGCCGGCGAGCAGGAACAATCCGAGCCGGAATCCGCCGTCGATGGCGATCAACCACGAGAAAGTGGCGCGCACTGCTCCTTTGTCGAGCAGGCGGCGCGTCAGGTACATGATGTAGGGTGGAGAGCCAGCGCCGAACAGCGCGCCGGCGCTGCCGCCAGCCAGTCCCGCGGGGATGGCCCATGCACGCGACAACCGCCCCACGGGCTGCAGGCCGTAGATGTTGCGAAACCCGAAGAACATCGTGAAGGCACCCAGCGTCAGCAACACCGGAGTGGTGGGAAGCTTCAGCAGGCCGTAGGCGCCGATGCAGGCGCCCAGCATGCCGAAGGGCAGCAATAGCTTGACCTCGGCCCAATTCGCTTTCTTCGCGTTGGTGCCGCCCAGAATCAGCGAGGCCGTGAAGTCGAGCGCGAGGACGAGCGGAACTGCAAACTGGAGCGGCTGAGACAGCGCCAGCATCGGCACCGCGATCAGGGCGGAGCCGAAGCCGGTGATCCCGCGTATGAAATACGCGCTCATCAGTATGCATAAAACCAGTAGCATGTCGGCCACTGTCGGCTCCCTGAGTTAAGAAGTCGGTTTCGCGTTAAGCGCTACGAACAGTTCGAATTTGCGATAATATACAGATATATACCTAACTCAATTGCAAAACAACGTAAACTTGTCACACTCCATCAAAGTCCGCCCCCTGGGAGTCTTTGGCGCTGAAGTCCAGGGTATCGATCTCGCCGACGTCACCGACATGGAGATCGACGCCGTCAAGAAGGCCTGGTACCGCCACGATGTGCTGTTGTTCCGGAACCAGCAATTGACGGACGACGATCTGTTATCGTTCTCCAGACATTTCGGCACGCTCGACTCGCCTCCGAACCAGGGTGCAGGGCGCAAGTCCCCCCCAGGCTATCCCGAGGTCTATATCGTCTCGAACGTGCTCGACGAGCAGGGCGCGCCGATCGGGGCGCTCGGTGATGGCGAAGCCGCTTGGCACACTGACATGAGCTATTTGGCGCAGCCGCCGGACGCGTCAATGCTGTATTCGCTGGAAATTCCGGCCCAGGGCGGCGACACTTGGTTCAGCAGCATGAAAGCGGCTCTCGCCAGGATGCCCAAGACACTGGTCGAGCGGATCCGGACCCTGGATATCAAGCACGACGGGACGTACGATTCGGGTGGCTTCCTGCGCAAAGGACTGCAGTCTTCGAACGACCCTCGCGGCTCCGTAGGTACGCCGCATCCGGTGGTCATCCAGCATCCCGTCTCGGGCGAGCCCGCCCTCTATCTCGGCCGCCGGCTTAACGCTTACGTGATGGGACTCGAGCTGGCTGAATCGGAGCGCCTGCTGGACGAGATCTGGTCCTACGTGGAGACCGCACTCTACCGGCACCGATGGGCGCTGGGTGACTTGGTGCTCTGGGACAACCGCACGACCATGCATCGCCGCGACGCATTCGACCCCAAGGCGCGCCGCGTCATGCACCGCACGCAGATCAAAGGCTCGGGTGCGCCAGGCCGGGCGACCCGCCTACGCGCGCTCCAGCGCCTCTAGCAACCGCGCGATCAGACCGGCACTGCCCTCGATGGTGTGAGGCGCATGGCGAACACCATTCCAAGGCATAGAGAATTATTCATTAGGACGGGACTAGTCTGTTTTGGGCTCGCGGCTGGAGTTGTGCTCGTCGAAGGCTTTCTTCGGGCCCGGGAAGCGCTGACCAACACCTCATCGGCGAACGAGACCGTCGAGCGCGCTACCCTCCGTTTACACATCGCTAGCGACGATCCCGTGTTGAAGTACGAGCTGCGTCCAGGCGCTGCGGTCGAACGCGACGGAACGATCTATCGCGTTAATGCTCAGGGTTTCCGCGCCAATCACGATGTACAGCTGGAGAAGAGGGGAAAACGGCGGATTCTCTTGCTGGGTGACTCGGTGGCTTTTGGGCTCGGGGTAGATTACGAGGATACATTCGGTCAGCTAATCGAAAGGCAGCTTACAGCGAACGGCATGCCGACAGAGGTATTGAACTTGTCGGTGCTGGGCTACAAGACTAGCCAGGAAGTTCGCATGTTAGAAAGGAGAGGTTGGCAGCTCAATCCCGATGCAGTGATCCTCGCCTTCTGCCTTAATGACTTTGACGACTTTAGCGGCGAGCTTCCACTCTTCGATCCATCTGGTCGTCTTCCGCGGGGCGGCTATCAGCGGCTTCCACCACGTCGCCTGGGAAGCATCGAGTTGCCGGAGCCAATGCCGCTGCTTGATCGATCGCTTCTCTTTCGGAAGCTTAGCGGTCGTTTGCGCGTTGATTACTACCGCTGGATCGGTACCGATCGCGCACTCCGAAAAGAGGTTGCGGAGGCGATTAGTCGTCTCGGCAAGCTGCTATCGGAGCATGGAATTCCCGGCTTGGTAGCGATATTTCCTTTGCTTCACCAGCTCGATGACTACCAATATGAGGACATTCACCAGTTCATAGCCAGCGAGGCGCTGGCCGCGGGGCTGAGTGTTGCGGATCTGACAGCTGCCTTCCGTTCTGAGCGCACAGAGGTCCTTCGTGTAAGGCCAGGCGACGTGCTGCATCTGAGCAAGGTCGGTCATGCGATCACCGCAAGGGCTTTGATTCGGTGCACGGCAGACGCGGGATTACGTTGTCCGCAAACGTGACCTGCTCCCCTGAAATACCTACGCCTGCTTTAGCGCCTCTAGCGACTGCGCGATCAGACCAGCACTGCCCTCGAACTTGCGCTTCGCTTCGGCGTAGTCTCCGGCCTTGGCGCTGCGCTCGATCTCGGCGAACAAATCGCCGAGCGCCTGGGCGCCGAGCTGCTGGCATACGCCCTTCAGCGTGTGAGCGGCGCGCACGGGGCCAACGGCATCGCCGCGGGCGATGTAATCCGATAATGCCGCGCCAAAGCCCGCCAGATTACGTTCCAGCTCACGGACGAACCCGGAAAGCAAATCATCCCGTCCGGTAGCGCGCTCAATGCGCCTGATCTCATCGATGAGCCCGCGATCGAGCAACAGGGTTGCCATTGTTCCCTACCCCAAGGTGGGTGCGCAGCGCCACGCGCGAGGCCGCTATGGTAATCCGACAAGACCCTTTCCCATCGATGCATTGTGCACGTTCTTAGTGCTGCGACCGGTCGACGATGATGCGCTTGTAGAGGTCATACCACTTTTCGTAGTCGTCGATCGCCTCCTGCGCATTCACGACCTCGACGGCTTGGCGCTCGCGCACAAGGCGCCGGACCGGCGTGTCATAGTTCTTGTTCGCCGGCACGCGGTGTACATCCGTGTAGAAGCGCTGGCCCTCGGTCAGCATGTAGTCGTAGAAAAGCGCCGCGGCGCTGGGGTGCGGTGCGCGCCGCGAGACCGCGACCGCGGAGGGCAGCACGACGGCCGGCGGCAGGACGAACCAGTCGACCGGCGCGGACCTGGCCTTCATTCGGTCGACGTCGTGGCTGTAGACGCCGAGCATCACCGGGATCTCGCCCGCGATGACCAGGCCGGTGCTGTGCGTATGGCCGGTGCGCACCGCCAGCCCGTTGTCGGCCATGCGCTGAAACAGCTCGAGCCCCGCTTTCTCGCCGAACGACTTCACCAGAGCGGCGAACCATTCAACGTTGGTGGATTCCACGCCGATGCGCTTTTTCCATTTCGGGTCGAGCAGGTCCTGCCAGGATTTCGGCACGTCCGTGAGCTTCACCGCGTTGCTGTTGTAGGCGTACACCAGCAGATTGAGCCGGTCGGCTGCCCATTCGCCATGCGCCGGCACGGTTTCGGCCAGCAGCTCCTGCTCGATATAGGGTGAGTTCATCTTTTGCAGCAGCTTTTCGCGCGCGAGCGCCTCGATCTGCGGGGCGTTGGTCTCGAGCACGTCGAACTCGAAACGACCCCCGCGCGTTTCGCTGAGCACGCGCTGCACGATGTGCGCCTGGCTGCCGCGCCAGAACTTCACGCTGACCCCGTAGCGGCGCCTGAAGGCCGCGACGAGTTTGAGCTGATCGTCCTGCGTGAGGGAGGAGTACAGCATCAGCTCGCCTTCCCTCTTGGCTGCGCCGATCAGGCGTTCGGTGCGATCCGCGCCCGTGTAGGAAGCGACCGCGAGAACGCCGGGCGTCGGCTCGACCGCGAAGCTTGCCGGGGCAACCGCCAGGCCGAGCAGAATCAGGAAGCGAAGCAGCACGGGGCGAAAGCGGCTAGAGCCGCAGCAGGCGCGCCGCGTTCTCGCCGAGAATCTTGTTCTTCTGCCGCTCAGTGAGATCTTTTCGCGCGCGGATGTTTGCGACGGTATGCGGGAACTCCGAGTCGAAATGCGGATAGTCGCTCGCCATGAGAATGTGATCTTCGCCCAGCTCGGCGATCGGCGTCGCGAGATCGGCTTCGTCCGCCTCGCAGGTCACGTAACAGTTGCGGCGCAGGTACTCCGAGGGCGCCATCTTGAGCATGCCCGAAATCTGCGGGAAGTCCCTGGCCCATTCCCAGTCGTCGTCCATGCGGTGCATCCAGTAAAGGATCCATTCGGCGCCGCATTCGAAGAACACTACCTTCAACTTCGGGAATTTCTCGAATACGCCGCCCAGCACCAGCGCCACCAGCGCCGCGCTGCAATTGGTCGGGCGCCCGAGCACGTGAGTCTTGTAGAAATTGTCGAACCGGTCGATCAGCTCGCCGTTGCTGTTCGGATGGCACAAGAGCGGCACGTCGAACTCTTCGGCCATCTGGTAATAGGGGTAGAAGCTCGGATCGTCCAGATTGCGCGTACCGCAGTAGGGCACGAGGTGCGAGGTCCTGAAGCCGAGCTCCTTCACGCAGCGCCGCAACTCGTCGGCCATGGCCTCGGGACACCCCGCCGGCGCCATCGCGACCGGCAGAAAAACCTCATCGTGACCCCTCACCAGTTTCGCGACCCAGTCGTTGAACAGGCGCGCGCACTCGCGCCCCAGCCCCCCGATGTTCGAGGTGGCGACCGTGATCTGGGTCGGGAATATCAGCTGCTTGTCGATGCCTTCCTTGCGGATGTCCTCGCGGCGGCGCGCCATGTCATAGCCGCCCACCTGCCGTGCGGCGACGTCGCCGCCGCGCCAATTTGTCTTCGGGTCGTAGATGTACGGATGCCGGTGCGCGGCGTGACCCTGGGGGCTGATGGGATCGAGGGAATGCAGAAACCTCGTGTTGTGCGTGCGGCCATCGTTCAGCTTGACGGGCCTGAAGCGCTCGTACGGCCCGTCGAGCTTGTACACCTCGTCCATGAAATAGCCTTCGCGCAGATGGGAATCGAAGTCGATGATCATGTTGGCCTCCGGCGTCAGCGCCGCTGGGAAAGGAAGACGGATTCGTAGAGCCGGCCCCATTTCTCGGCGTGGTCGAGCATGAGTGCCGGATCGACGATCCTGAGCGGCTCGGCGCCGAGCGGACCTTGCAGCACCCGGCGCGCTGGCACGAAACCGCGCTCCTGCAGAATGCGCTGGCCTTGGTCGCTGATCATGAAGTCGTAGTAGAGAAGCGCCGCGTGCGGATGCGGGGCACGCCGCGCGAGGGCGACGCCGTTGGCGCGCGCAATGGCGGGGGCGATCACGAACCAGTCGAGCGGTGCCCCCTTGCGCTTGAGCTGCTCGGCGGTGAAGTTGTACACCGTAAGCGCAAGCGGCACTTCGCCGGAGGCGACCAGGTTGGCGAGCAGCGTGTGCCCCCGCCGTACTGAAATGCCGTTCGCGGCAACAAGCTCGTGGAAAAGATGCAGCCCTTCCGCCTCGCCGAGCGCCGTCACTACCGCGGCGAACCAGTCCTCATCACCGGCCTCGATGCCAAGGCGGCCTTTCCACCCGGGATGCAAAAGCTCGGCGTAGCTCTTGGGCAGCCCCGCTTTATCCACCAGCCGCGTGTTGTAAGCCTGCACGAAGACGTTGAGCCGCGAGCCGACCCACTCCCCGTGCGCGGGCAGCGCCGCAGGAATCAGCTCAGCATGATGGGGCGAGCGCACCGCCTGCAGCACTCCTTCGCGATGCAGCGATTCGAGCGGCGGCGCGTTAGTCTCGACGATGTCGACGTCATGGCGCCCGGCCTTCGCTTCGGTGAGCACGCGCTGCAGCACCTTGTCCGACGCCGCGCGCCACATGCGGATCTTGATGGCGTACTTCGCTTCGAAGACGGAATTGAGGGCGGCCATGTCCTCGACCGTGAGCGACGTGTAGAGGTTGAGCGTCGCCTCCTTGCGCGCGCCGTCAACCAGGCGCTCGGCGCGGTCGCGGCCCGCATAGAGTGCAATTGCGGACACCGCGTCGGCCGCAGCGGCCACCGGTATTAGCGCCGCGCACAGCAACGCGCAAAGCCATCTCACGCGAGCAGCTCTTCCACCGGCATGGCGCGCGGCGCGACGCGCGAGAGGGCGCGCACGCGCTGCGCGGCAGGATCCAGCCCCGGCGGGGTTTCCCCCCCCGCGAGGCCGTTCGCGGCACCGAGGAGGCGCCGGCGCGTCATGACGATGCCCTTGTCGGTGGCCATGAGATGCTCGGCTGGCCGATTGGCGATGACGCCCATGCTTTCCTGGATCGCGGCGTCCTGCACGCCCACTCCCAGCACGCCCGAAAAGCTGCGTCGCGCCTTCTGCGCCGCGCGGTCGATCAGGTAATCATTGCGCCGGTTCGCCACCGGCAGGAAGCTGCCCGCGATCAGCGGGACATGCACGCCGCGTCCGTTGCGCGCGCCCTCGAGCTCCGCTGCGGTCAGCGCGCGCCGCGGATGGTAGTCGATGCTAAACACCCAGCAGTTTTCATCGTCGCTCGGCACCCAGGCGTGGCCGCCGCACGGATTGTCGCCGTAGGGCGGGAAAAGATTGAAGCACGGCATGAGGAACTGGGTGACGCGCCAGAAGTAGCGATCCTCGCCGACCTTTCGGCGCGTGCAGATGTGCAGCCCGCCGGGCGCGGTCAGCGGCAGGAACGCCGGGCTCGGATCGCCCTTCAGCATCGCCGCGCTCTCGGGATCGCGCTTGAGCAGCGGATCGTCCTCGACCGAGTAGCGATGCAGAAAGGTCGAATGGATGGAATCGAGGCCGCCTTCCATCGCCTGCAGGTAATTGCACTCCTGCAGGCGCTTGCTCACGTGGCGCTGCTCGTCGCGCACATCGATCCATTCGTATGCCGGCGGTGCCGGCTGGTTCTCCGCTGGTCCGAGGTACGCCCAGAGCACGCCGCCGCGCTCGATAAGCGGATAGCTCTTCAGCTTCATGCGCTGGCAAAGACGCGGGTCATCCGGCTCCGAGGGGATCTCTAAGCACTGGCCGGTGATGTCGTATTTCCAGCCGTGGTAGGCGCAGCGTAGCCCCCCTTCCTCGTTGCGCCCGAACCAGAGCGACGCGCCGCGATGCGCACAGAACTCATCGATCAGTCCCAGCCGGTTCTCGGTATCGCGCAAGGCGATAAGGCGCTCGCCGAGCAGCTTTACGCGCACCGGCGCGCAATCGGGCTCGGGCAGCTCGGCGGCGAGCAGCACGGGCAGCCAGTAGCGCCGGAAAAGCTCGCCCATCAGCGTACCAGCGCCAGTACGGGTCAGAAGCTCGTTTTCTCGCGCGCTGGTCATTGCCGGTTGTAGATGGTGTCCTCGAAGATCTTCGTCCAGCGATCGTAATCCTGGATCACTGCGGCGGGATCGATGAACTTAAGCTGGTAGCGCTCGAGCTGCAGCGCGATGCGCCGGTGGGAGATGACGTGGCCCATCTCCGCCATCAGCGACTGGCCATCGCCGAGCATGAATTCGTAGAAAAGCGCGGCGGCTTGCGGATGCGGCGCGCGCGCCGCGACTCCTACGGCGTCGGTGGCGGCGATCGTTGGCGCGAGCGCGATCCAGTCGACCGGTGCACCCGCGCGGCGCTGCTGCTCCGGCAAATAGCTGTACAGAGTAAGAGCGAAAGGCACGTCACCGGCGACAACGAGGTTGGTGAGCAATGCGTTGCCCATTCGCACCTGCAGGCCATTGGCCGCGAGTGCGCGGAAGAACTTGAGCCCTTCCGCTTCACCCATCGCCTGCACCAGCGTGTAAAACCATTCCTGCTCCTTGCCCTCTATGGCGATGCGGCCCTTCCAGCGCGGATGCAGCAGGTCGACGTACGTTTTGGGCAGGTCGGCTTTGTCCACTAGCCGCGTGTTGTAGGCCTGCACGAAGAGGTACACTCGCGGTCCCGCCCATTCGCGATGCGCGGCCACGGCTTGCGGAATCAGCTCGGCCAAGCGCGGCGAGCGCATCGGCTGCAGCAGCTTCTCCCGGTGCAGCGCCTCCATCTCCGGCGCCGGATTGTGGATCACGTCGACTTCTTGCCGGCCGGCGCGCGCTTCGGACAGCACGCGCTGCAGGATACGATTCTTCCCCGAGCGCCAGAGATTGACCTTGATGCCATGGCGGCGCTCGAACTCAGCAACCAGACGGCGCAGATCCTTCTCCGCCATCGACGAGTACACGTTGACCACCGGCTGCGCGCATGCGCTGCCGCAGAGCACGGCAAGCACCAGCAGCAGCGCAGCGCGCCGTATCGCCATCATCAGCTGGCGGTCACCTCAATCGTCGGCGAGCAGTCGGCCACGTGCACCGCGTCGGCCATCGCGACGAGCACTTCGCGCGGTCCCTCGAAGCGCTCCCTGCCGTGCGCGGTGCGGACGTTGTCCACAAGCATCAGGTCACCAGCCTGCCATGGCTCGCGTGCGGTGTTTGCCTCGTAGACCTCGTTGATCAGCTGCACGACGTCCGCGTCGATCGCGGCGCCGTTGCCGAAGCGGGTATTGGCGGGCCGAGTCTGCTGTTAGCTGACAAACGCATCTAGTAAGCACGATGACATTACCCCCCTGTACCCCGCCAATAATCGGCGCCTTTCGTAAACCTGGATGGTCTTTGCGTCCAGACTCGACGTAGTCCATTCGGAGCATCTACGGTTCCGGTAAAGTCACAGGCGCGGGCTGGTGGCTCGTCGGAGATCATGACTTTGTGACAGACTCCTACGCGATCGCAAGCTGATAACTGCGGTTGTTTTCACAGAAAGGAGCGCATACATGTTGCGAAGCTTCTTCCGTGCAGGGATTGCATGCGCAACGATGTCGTTCGTTATTGCGGTTTCTGTCGCGATTGCGGCGCCGTCACCCGCCACACGCAGTGCGCCGGTGTACCGCCTCTCACCGGCCGCCGCTTACACCCAGGGCTGCTTCCCGCCAGCGCTTTGTCCGGTCATGTTTCAAGGCACGGTCCGCGGGACCATGGCTCTTACACCGATCTACAGCCCGCGTTCGGCGAGCACGATGTTTGACTATCGGGTGGATGATGTGAACTGGCTGGTGCGCCTCAAGAACGACGCGACCAATGAGCTGCGCGTCACGGGTTCCGGCGTACTTCATGGCATCGGGCCGTTCGCGTCAAGAGCGCAGCGGCTGGAACTCGATCTCACGATTGAGGGGCAGCCAGTGCAGCACTTCGATAGCGGATGGGTACAGTCGACGGTGAATTTTCCGCAGATCGATCTCACGGTCTCGATCCATATGATGGTCGGCTTCGATATGGTGTTCCGCGTTGCGGCGGCGCCCGTGCCGGCGACGGAGATATCTGAGTATCACGTGGATGACGGCAGCACGCATCAAGTCGGTTGCTGGTCGCCCTGTGAATGCCCCGTGCAGTCGCCTCAACCAATGACAGGCAAGTTTGCGCTGGTGCCGATTCGAACGTCTTCGGCTACGGAGCCGGAAGAGGTGAATGAATATGCGGTCGTGAATGTGCGTTGGAACGTCCTGACGCCAACTGGCGATCAGACGTCATATCAGGGCTTTGGGTTCTATCGACGGAACGTGCCTGGTCCATGGGCGAATCCTTTGCCGGGCCAGCGTATGTTCCTCGATCTGAGGACATCGAACTCCGCAGCGCTCGTCTCCTTCGACAGCGGCGTCGTACCCACGCCTGCCGCATTTCCGAACATCGACATCGCCATGTCGATCCATGGTCTCGCGTGCTTCGACACGTTGATCCATCTGGAGGCCAGTCCGATACAGTGACCGAATTATCGGGAGGAGTTCTGCGCCTTCTCGCGCGCTTCGCGCTGTGCTGCGCGGTGTCAACGGGCAGCATGGCCCAGGACGGCTACGTAGGCGAGGCGCGCTGCGTCGCCTGCCATGCGCTGGAGCAGGAGCACTGGGCGCACACCGTCCACGCAAAAATATTCCGCTCGAACCCGAAGAATGCGCTCGCCGAGAAAGGCTGCGAGGCCTGCCACGGGCCAGGCGCGCGGCATCTCGAGGACGCGACCGATAAGACCGCGATCATCGCCTTCACCCGCAGGCGCGACGTGCCGGTCGAGGCGCAGAACGCGCAGTGCCTGCAGTGCCACCAGGGCGGCGAGCGCATCTTCTGGCACGGCTCGATGCACGACCGCAGCCGCCTGAGCTGCAGCGACTGCCACAATCCCATGGCGGAGATTTCCGCTTCCGGGCTCCTCGCGCGGAGCAGCGTCAACGACACCTGCTTCGGCTGCCACCAGCAGCAGCGCATGGAGTTTCGCAAGCGCTCCCACATGCCGCTGCTGGAGGGAAAGATCTCCTGCACCGACTGCCACAACCCGCACGGCTCGGCCGCCCGGCCGCTGCTCAAGGCCGACAGCGTGAACCAGCTTTGCTACACCTGCCACAGCGAGAAGCGCGGCCCGTTCATCTGGGAACACGCGCCGGTCCGCAAGAACTGCCTGGAATGCCATCTGCCCCACGGCTCGAGCCAGGAAAGCCTGCTCGTGGTGGCGCGCCCCTTCCTCTGCCAGCAGTGCCACGCCAACGTCTCGCATCCGGCGACCCTGATCACGCGCTCTAACCTGCCGCGCGGCGCAGTGCCCGACGAGCGCGCCTTCAACCGCAGCTGCAGCAACTGCCACGCGCAGATCCATGGCTCGAACCATCCGTCCGGTGCGCGGTTCCACCGCTAGCGCGGCGCTTGCGGCGCTGAGCGCGGCGTGCGCCTTCTTCACCCACGGCGCGGTCGCCGGCGACCCCACGTCGATCCGCGACGAGCGCGGGAAGTCGCTGCTGCTCCCGGAGCCCTCGCGCACGCCGAGCGGCCTGCTCTACGAATGGCCCTACGAGGTGCTTCCGCCCGCGCGCTTCGGCGGCGACTGGAGCTACCGGCTCGCCACGGAGTTCGGCGTGCTCCGGGGCGAGGGCGACGCGCCGCAGATCCGCAACTACGGGGACTATCGCGACGGCTTCGTGCTCAACCACTTCAGCTTCGGGCTCGAGCGCGCCGCCAGCGCGCATTACTTCGACCTGACTGCGGGGGCCGTCGGCCGCGACGACCAGCACTACCGCGCGAGCTTCGGGCGGCACGGTGATTTCCGCGGCAGCGTCTTTTTCATCCAGACGCCGACATCGTTCACCGACCGGGCGCGCACCGTGTTCCAGGGCGCGGGCAGCGGCAACCTGACCCTGGTGCCGGGCCTCACGCCGGGCAACAACACGGGCGCGCAGGTCAACGCCGCGCTGCAATCGGCCTCGCCCTTCGCGATCGGATTCACCCGAAGAAAGGCCGGGCTCGACGTCGATGTCACGCCCGATGCCAACTGGCGCTTCTACGCCCGCTACGCGCAGGACCGCAAGGACGGCACGCGGGCCTCCGGCGGCGCATCTTCCACTCCGGGCACGCCGTTCGCGGAAACGATCGAGCCCATCGACTACAAGACCCACGAGGTGCTCGCCGGGATACAATGGGCAGGCGACGCGTTCCAGGCAAACCTGGCCTACACCGGCTCGTTTTTCCGCAACGGCATCGGCACGCTGACGTGGGAGAACCCGCTGACGGTGGGCGATCCCGCGGTCATGCAGCGCGGGCGCACCGACCTTTATCCCGATAACGACTCTCACAATCTGAAGCTCGACCTGGGCGCAACGCTGCCAATGCGCGGCCGGGTCTCCGGCGGCGTTTCCTGGGGAAGGATGACGCAGGACGACGACCTGATCGCGCCGACGGTGAACTCGGGAACCCTGGGCAGCGTGGACCTCGCGCGGTGGAACAGCACCGCTGCGCTTAGCCAGAAGAGCGCGGACGCCCGCATCGATACCCGGCTCACCCATGTCAGCGCCTCGTTCGCGCCGCTGCGCGATCTGTCGCTGCAGGCGAAATGGCGGCGCTACGAGGAGAGCAACAAGACGCGCTACGCGGCGTTCAATCCCCAGACCGGGCAATCGGGCTATCTGGGGCTCGACGGCGCAGTCAACAACATCGTGCCCGACAACATCTTTCGCGCGCAGCTCAGCAGCATTCCCTTCGAGTGCGACAAGGCCAATCACGGCCTGGAAGGCGACTACCAGCTCCTGCGCCGCACCAACCTCACGCTCGGCTACGAGAGGGAGAACAACGAGTGCCGGTACCGCGAAGCCGCCAGGACCGAGGAGAAGCGCTACCGCGTGGGGCTGAACAAC
Source organism: Betaproteobacteria bacterium (assembly GCA_005881595.1). Classification (GTDB taxonomy): domain Bacteria; phylum Pseudomonadota; class Gammaproteobacteria; order Burkholderiales; family SG8-39; genus SCGC-AG-212-J23. The sequence continues at coordinate 17,685 of VBBY01000113.1, forward strand.
CGCGACCTCGCCTGGGCGACGATTCGGCTGTCGTACGAGCACGCTCGGCGAACCGGCGGGGACTACAACTACGATCCCAACGCGGCTTTCTACGCGCCATCGGCTTCCCTCGATACGCCGGCGACCCTGGCGCAGCTCCGCAAGTACGATCTCGCAGACCGGGAGCAGCGCGCGCTCAACGCGCGCGTCAACTTCCTGCTGCGCTCCGACATGGATCTCGCGGTGGCAGGGAAGGTCCAGAGCAACGAGTACGGCGCCGCCTACGGGCGGCTCGACGAGCGCAAATACGCCTTCAACCTGGAATGGAACTGGCAGCCGCGCCCCAGCGCCTCGGCCTACGCGCATTACGGCCTCGAGCGCGCGCGCAACCGCATGGCGTCGATCAACGACGATCCCGCCGGCTACCTCTCGGGCGATCCCAACGCTGGCGGCGCCGTGTATCCGCTCGCCAACCGCTGGGACGAAGAGTCGCACGACGACACTCACACCGTCGGCCTGGGGTTTCGCTACGCCTTCGGCGGCGCGGTCCTCGAGGCCGGCTACACCTACCTGTATTCGCCCTACCGCACGCGCTACAGCTTCGCCTCGAGCGGCGCCATCGCGGGCGGGGCCGCGGCCGCCTTAGCCGCCGGCGAGGGCATGCCCGACATGCGATTCCGCCAGAATACGCTGGAAGCGAGCCTCAGATTCGCGCTCGACAGGAACTCGGCGCTGCGCTTCTACTACCGCTACGATCGCGCCGCGTTCGAGGACTGGCACTACGACGGCCTGCCGCTCGTCCTCGGCTCAGAAGCCGTCTTTCTCGGCGCCGGCCCGCGCAGCTACT
>VBBY01000114.1 GCA_005881595.1 Betaproteobacteria bacterium
GCGCAGGGCTTCGTGGCGTCTTCCCTTTTAACCAAACCATGGGGACTAGCCAGAACCAAAACGCGTATGCCAGCACGATGACGATCGCCAAACCAACCGGTTGGGCAACGCTAGCCTTCATGTAAAGACGAGCCACGTCATAGAGGTAAAACCACCACACGATTGAGAACGGAGCAGTCCAGACCAGGAACAACCAACCGCAAAGGATGCTCGTATCGCCGCCGACGGTGGAACCATATGCTACGAGCATGGCAACAACGGTCCAAACTACTCGCACCAATTTTGCAAGAGGAGTCATTTTTGTTTCACCTTGCATCTAGCAACGCAGTCATTTACCGCAGCATTTGCGTACGTTTGGCAATTCTCGCCACGACTCAAGTCCACACTGTAGTTCGGCAGAGGCTGATTAAACGTGTCTGTGATGCATTTCTCTACGCAGTCGTTGTCATCCAGAATCAATTGACAGCTCTTTGCTTTCATTTCATCGGACTCAATCATCCCCGGGCTGTCGAACATATTTCCGGTTGGGCCGAGACCGCCACAACTAAATCCTCCAGAAGAATTTCCGACACAAGTGTACTGGTGATACAACGGTCCGGATCGGAACGGTACGTTGTGCAAACGTCTCGTACACATGTACGTCGCTAACCCAAGGGGGTCAGTAAATCGGAGTGGATCATTCCCGGCATAGGCGTACGTATTGATGCCGCCAAGAAGTCCAATCGGGTCGCTCTGTGGGAATCGACCAATCGACGGGTTATATGCGTCGCGCTGCATCGCGTAGAAGTTCCCGGTCTCCCTGTCGCGGTAATACAGGGACAACACCGATGGGAACTCAAAGACGCCAAGGCCGGAGGGATTTTCATCGGGCGCGGAAGCACCGAATGGTTCGGTGTTGTCGTCGCGCCAGACTGTTCGTTGGTTCTGATCCGCGATCAGCCTTGGCGTATCGAGATGATCAACGTGAATGTAATAGAGCTTTGCTTCCGCGGCGGTGACCGCAACGTTTACAGCGACTGAGGTCATGGCACCGCCGAGGTTGTCGGTGACACGAGCGGTCAAGGCATAGGTGCCTTGCGGAACTTCGGTCCAGACGAAGCTGTACGGCGGCGCACTGAGCGAGGTGATCAACGTGGTGCCGTAGAAG
>VBBY01000115.1 GCA_005881595.1 Betaproteobacteria bacterium
ACTTTGTCCTTCTTCGCCCAGGCAGGCGAAACCGGCGCAAACAATCCGAGCGTGACGAAAAGCAAGGTAACCGAAGCTTTTTTCCCCAACAGACCCTCCCCCTGGAGGCTTCCGAAAGCTCGACTCGAACGCCCATGCTAGACGTTCTAGTGGCCACTTGTGCGGCTTCGGACAGAAAGATTAAAGGAGCTGCAGCTCCTTGAAGCGCAGGTAGAGCTCGCGGCACGCCCAGGCGTCGGTCGCGGCGTAGGTGATCTGCGCCGGCGACAGGTGCCGCGCGGCCCAGTTGGAAGTGCGGTTGCCTTTGGGGATGCGGAAGCCGAGGAAGTTGGCGGCGAGGTTGCGAACACCACTCTGGCCGACGCCGCCGTGGCGGGCAACGTCGCCGAGATCGACCACCGAGGCCTGCTCGAAAGGAAACACCAGCTTGAGCTGGCGAAGATCGTGCGCCAGGGACACGCCGGCCTTGACGATGAGCGGGTCGCCGAGCAGTTCGGCGAGCTCCCGGGAGCAATCGAGGCGCTGCAGCGGGAAGAGGTACACGGCGCGCGCGGTGGCGACCTGAGCGAGGCAGGGCAGATAGTTCTCGCCCCTGCGGAAGGAGGGCCGCGTCTCGGTGTCGAGGCCGACAACGCTTTCCTGCCCGATTTCCTTCCGAATATCGGCCATCGCCCCCTTCAGGTCCTCGGGCGACTCGACGAGCCGTACTGCGCCCTCGTAGCGCCGGATCGGCAGCTCGTTGACGTCCCCCCGGGAGATGCTGCGGCGAAACTCGTTCATTTCGTTGCATGGTACCGGTGAAAGGGCCGGCCTTTTCTCGTAATCTCGCGGGTAATGGAAGCGGAATCGGGTCAGGTCTCCAGCTGGCTGCAGGCGTTCGGCGCCGCGCTCGCGCGCAACGACATCCGCGCGGCGGCGAACTTCTTCGGCTACGACTGCTACTGGCGCGACCTGCTGGCTTTCACCTGGACGATCAAGACCTTCGAAGGCCCCGACGAGATCACGGCGATGCTCGCCGCGACGCTGAACTCGACCCAGCCCTCGGGCTGGGCGCTGGCGGGCAAGCCGACCCTCAACGACGGCGCCACCGAGGCCTGGCTGACTTTCGAGACCAACGTGGGCAGGGGCATCGGGCACCTGCGCCTGAACGGCAGCCGCTGCTGGACGCTGCTCACCACGCTGCAGGAGCTGAAGGGCTTCGAGGAGCTGGAGGGACGTACCCGCCCGGCAGGCGTCGAGCAGGGAGGGATCAAGGACCGCAAGAGCTGGCTCGATCGCCGGGAGCAGGAGGAAGCCGAGCTCGGCGTGACGCGCCAGCCCTACTGCGTGATCATCGGCGGCGGCCAGGGCGGGATCGCGCTCGCCGCGCGCCTGAAGCGCCTCGGCGTGCCCACGCTCGTGATCGAGAAGAACGAGCGCGCCGGCGACTCCTGGCGCAAGCGCTACCGCTCGCTCGTGCTGCACGACCCGGTGTGGTACGACCACCTGCCGTACCTGCCTTTCCCCGATCACTGGCCGGTGTTCTCGCCGAAAGACCAGATGGGCGACTGGCTGGAGATGTACGCGAAAGTGATGGAGCTCAACTACTGGAGCTCGACGCTTTGTACTGGCGCGCGCTACGACGAGGAAGCGGGCGAATGGGAGGTGAGCCTCAACTACGGCGGCGACCGGATCAAGCTCTACCCGAAGCAGCTGGTGCTCGCCACCGGGATGTCGGGCTTTCCGTACATGCCGGCCCTGCGCGGCGCCGACTCGTTCGAGGGCCGGCTGTGCCACTCGAGCCAGTTCGACGCCGGCTCGAACTACGCCGGGAAGAATTGCGTGGTCCTGGGCTCCAACAACTCGGCGCACGACATCGCCGCCGACCTGTGGGAGCAGGGCGCCCAGAGCGTGACCATGATCCAGCGCTCGAGCAGCGTCGTGTGCACTTCCGACGCGCTGATGGAGCACGCCTGGGGCAAGCTCTACTCGCAGGCGGCGCTCGAGGCGGGGATCACCACCGAGATCGCCGACCTGACCGTCGCCTCGACGCCCTTCAAGCTGCTCCCAGCGCAGATGAAGCCGGTCTACGAGACCATCCGCAAGCGCGACGCGCAGCTCTACGAAGGATTGGAGAAGGCGGGGTTCCTGTTCGACTTCGGCGAGGACGGCTCGGGCATCCACTCGACCTACCTGCGGCGCGGGGCCGGGTACTACATCGACGTCGGCGCCTCCCAGCTGATCATCGACGGCTTCATCAAGCTGAAGAGCAACACCACGATCAAGGACATCAACCCGCGCTCGGTGACGCTCGAGGACGGCACCATGCTGCCCGCGGACCTGATCGTGTGCGCTACCGGCTACGGCTCGATGAACGAGTGGGCGGCCAAGCTCATCTCGCCGGAGGTCGCGGACACGGTGGGCAAGTGCTGGGGCCTCGGCTCGGGCACGCGCTACGACCCCGGGCCCTGGGTGGGAGAGCTGCGCAACATGTGGAAGCCGACGCAGCAGCCCGGGCTGTGGTTCCACGGCGGCAACCTCATGCAATCGCGCCTCTACTCGCTCTACCTCGCGCTGCAGCTCAAGGCGCGGATGGAAGACATCCCGACGCCGGTGTACTACGTAGATCCGGTGCACCACAAGCGCTGAGATGGCGCTGGCTCCCGAGCTGATCGACGCGTACGAGAACGCGGACTACGTCGTGTTCACCGATCCGGAGCTGGTCCTGCGCATCGGCGAGCCGAGCCCGCGGCTCGATGCGCTCCTCGAGGCCGAGGGCGCCACCGCGGCCGCCTATATCACCGCCGCCAACCCGCGCGGCGAGCAAAAGACCGGGGCGGAGAACGAGAGCGCCGGCGCCGCGCTCGACGAGCTGCTGGCGAGCGCGGGGTACCCGCGCTACGCGGGCGAGGGGCGCGATCCGGAGAACCGGCGCGCCGCCGAGCCGAGCGTGCTGGTGATCGGCATCTACCGCGCCAACGCCGAGGCCCTGGGGCGCATCTTCGGGCAGAACGCGATCGTTTTCGTGGAGAAGGGAAGCGCGCCGGAGCTGGTGATTTGCTGACCCGGCTCCGGCTGGTCCTCGACACGCACGTGTGGCTCGACTGGCTGGTGTTCGACGATCCCGGCATCGCGCGCATCCGCAACGCGGTGGGCCTGAAGCGCGCCGAGATCTTCATCGACGCCGCCTGCGAGGCGGAGCTCGCGCGCGTGCTGGCGTACGACCTGCACAAGCGCAGGCTCGACGCCGCCGCGCAGGCGGCCTGCATCGCTCAATGCCGGCGCCTCTCTCACCGCATCGACGCGACGCTGCCCGAGCCGCAGCGCGCGGGATTGCCGCGCTGCCGCGACCCCGACGACCAGAAATTCCTGGAGGCCGCGCTCGCCGCGCACGCGGACTTCCTCGTCACCAAGGACCGGGCGCTCTTGTACTTCGCCCGGCGCCGCTCGCGTGCGCTGCCGTTCCGCATCGTGACGCCGGCCTCTTTCCTCAGAAATAAATAAGGAGTATCCTTTCCAAAGAAATCATGGCGCTACGAAGCCCCTCTCCGCGTCCCGCCCCCGACCGGCGCAAGGTCCTCACCAAGGCAGTGATCCGCGCTGCGCGGGCTCTTTCCCTCAACCAGTCCAGGGTCGCGGCCACCCTCGGCGTCAGCGATCCGACGGTCTCGAGGATGTTCGCCGAGAAATACCTGCTCGATCCGGCGCGGAAGGAATGGGAGCTGGGGGCGCTCTTCGTGCGGCTGTTCCGCTCGCTCGATTCGATCGTGGCGTCGGACGAAAAGGCGCGCGCGTGGCTCAACAGCGAAAACCGCGCGCTCGGCGCCCGGCCCATCGATCTGCTGCCGCGCGCCGAGGGCCTGATCCGTGTCCTCCTCTACCTGGACGCCGCGCGCGGTCGCATCTGAGGCGGCGAATTGCCGCATCGAGCCCTGGAGGGCCGTGGAGTCCCAGCACATCGCCTCGACCCGCAGGCTGGTGGACAGCAACGCCGAGCAGGCGGCGCTCGAGGACATCCTCGAGGCGTCGAAGCCGAAGGCCCCGGCATCGACCGCGGGCCTCGACTACCTCCTCGCCACGCCGTTTCGCTATCCGCCGTGGGGCCGCGGCTCGCGCTTTCGCTCGGCAGCGGACCCGGGGGTGTTTTACGCGGCGGATGAACGGCGCACTGCCTGCGCCGAGCTCGGCTACTGGCGATGGCGATTCGTGACGGACAGCAGCGGGTTGACCGGCCTGGGTCCGGCCGCCCACACGCTTTTCCAGGTCAGGCTCAGAGGCTCCGCGATCGATCTGCGGCGCAAGCCCTTCTCCCGCGACTCGAAAAAATGGACCGACCCGGACAATTACGACGCGACGCAGGCGCTTGGCGCCGTCGCGCGCAAGGCGGCGGTGAGCCTGATCCGCTATGAATCGGTGCGCGATCCCGAGAAGGGAGGCTGCGCGGCGATCCTGGAGCCCGGGGTCTTCGCCGCGCCAAAGCCGCTCGCGTACCAGACCTGGTTTCTGACCGTCACGCCCGGGGCGAGCGCGTGGCAGCGCGATGGAGAGAAGTTCGAGTTCTTGTGGGCGTAGCCCGCCCGAGTCAGGGCTCCTTGCCTGTGCTCTCGCCGCCGAGGGCGCGGCCGAAGGCCTTGCCGACATCGTAGGTCACGCTCGCTTCCTTCACGGGCGCAACCGGCTCCACGGCCGAGCCGCAGTGCTTGCACTTCTTCGCCTCGCGCAGGATCAGCTCGGCGCACTCGGGGCATTTGCGCAGCTCCTGGGTTTCCGGGGCGCCCGCCGACTTCGAGCGCGACGGCAGCATCATGAGGAGCAGGAACGCGAGCAGCGGGCTGATCACCATCGAAAGCAGGAACCATCCGGGGCCGTGGCGCCCGCGGCCTGCCGCGCCTACCGCCACGACCACCGAAAACACCAGCCAGAACATGAAGAATGTGAATTCCATCGATGACCTCCTGGGTGCGCCTTCCCGGATGATCGGCCGCGCGGCGATTTAGTGCGGTGACGTTCTTCCGGTTTTTGCTAGGATGGGCGCGCACTTCCCGGGGGAGACATGAAAGCCGTCACGCCGTTTCTCGCCATTGCGCTGCTCCTCGCCGGCCTGGCCGGCAACGCCGACGCGCAGCGGAAAGCGAAGCCGAGGGACGCGATGAAGCTGAGCCCGCCGGTGAAGGTCGGCCGCGCGGACATCGGTGGCGTGGTCAGCGGCGAGAAGGGGCCGGAGGCCGGCGTCTGGGTGATCGCCGAGACGGCCGACCTGCCCACCCAGTACGCGAAGGTCGTCGTCACCGACGACAAGGGCCGCTACATGATCCCGGGCCTGCCGAAGGCGAAGTACAGCCTGTGGGTGCGCGGCTACGGCCTGGTCGACTCGGCGAAAGTCCCGGCCACGCCCGGCAAGATCGTCTATCTCACGGCGGTGGCCGCGCCTTCGCCGAAAGAGGCGGCGCAGTACTACCCGGCGCAGTACTGGTTCTCGCTCCTCCGCGTGCCCGAGTCGAGCGAGTTTCCTCTCGGGCCGGTGGCGAGCCAGGGCCAGTGGCTCAACACGATCAAGACCGGCGCCTGCCAGTCCTGCCACGCGCTCGGCACGCCGGGAATGCGGACGGTACCGAAAATTTTCATGGAAAAAGGAGATTCCGTAGAAGCGTGGCGCGAACGCTTGAGGTCCGGCGGCGCGATGGCGCTCATGGCGCGCGACATCGGCCGGCTCGACGGCGAGCGCGCGATCAGGCTGTTCGCCGAGTGGACCGACCGTATCGCCGCGGGCGAGCTGCCGTTCGCGCAGCCCGAGCGGCCGAAGGGCGTCGAGCGCAACGTGGTGCTCACGCTGTGGGACTGGAGCCAGCCTACCGCGTACCTGCACGACGCGGTGTCGACCGACCGGCGCAATCCGCGCGTCAACGCCGGCGGCAAGGTCTACGGCTCGCCCGAGGACAGCACGGACTACGTGCCTGTATTGGACCCGGGGAGGAACAGCGCCGACGAGGTGTTCCACCCGGTGCGCGATCCGGACACGCCCTCGTCGAAGGACAACCCGTTCGGGCCGTCGGCGGTGTGGGGACCCAAGCCGATCTGGAACAGCCGCACGCTCAACCACAACCCGATGATGGACGAGAAGGGACGGGTGTGGTTCACCTCGCGCGTGCGTCCGAACAAGAACCCCGACTGGTGCAAGGGCGCGGAGCATCCGTCGGCGAAGGCCTTTCCGCTCGCGGGCGAGGCGAACCGCCATCTCTCGATGTACGACCCGAAGACTGGCAAGTGGACGCTGATCAGCACCTGCTTCCCGACCCACCACCTCAACTTCGCGCGCGACGCCGACCAGACGCTGTGGACCAGCTCGGGCGTCGCCGGCCCGGGCGTGGTCGGCTGGCTCAATCGCAGGCTGTACGAGAAGACCGGCGACGAGGCGAAGGCGCAGGGCTGGACGGCGCTGGTGCTGGACACCAACGGCAACGGCAAGCGCGACGAATACGTCGAGCCGGATCAACCGGTCGATCCGGCGAAGGACAAGCGCGTCGGCTATGCGCTCTACGCGGTCGCGGTCAGCCCGGCCGACGGCACTATCTGGGGCACCGCGACCGGCTATCCGGGCGCGGTGCTGCGCGTCGTGCCGGGAGCCGACCCGGCTAGTACTGCGCTCACCGAGGTGTACGAGCCGCCGGCGCCGATCGCCTTCGGGCCGCGCGGCGGCGACGTCGACGCCAACGGCGTCTACTGGGTGTCGCTTGCGAGCGGCCATCTCGGCTCGTTCGACCGCCGCAAGTGCCAGGTGCTGAACGGGCCGCAGGCGACGGGCAAGCATTGCCCCGAGGGCTGGACGCTCTACGCGTTCCCCGGGCCGCAGCTGCGCGACGTGCGCACGCCGGGCAGCGCCGAGGCGAGCTACTACGTCTGGGTGGATTGGTACGGTGTCCTGGGCCTCGGCAGGAACGTGCCGATCGCGATGGGCAACCTCGGCGACTCGATCTACGCGCTGGTCGACGGCGAGCTCCTCACCTTCAGGCTGCCGTATCCCTCGGGCCTGTTCCCGAAGAACGTCGACGGCCGCATCGACGACCCGAAGGCCGGCTGGAAGGGCCGCGCCCTCTGGACCACCTCTGGTACTCGCACGCTGTTCCACAACGAAGGCGGCAAGGAGATGCGCCACAAGGCGGTGAAGATCCAGCTGCGGCCGGACCCGCTGGCGCGGTAAATTGACGCGATGACCGCCGCTGCCGCCTCTTCCCGCATCGCCGAGTTCTGGGACCAGGCCATCGTCCCGACGCTCGTCGAGTACATCCGCATCCCCGCGAAGTCGCCGCACTTCGACGAGGAGTGGCGCGCGCACGGCCACATCGAGGCCGCGGTCGGGCTGGCGGAGCGCTGGTGCCGGCGCTACATGGTCCCCGGCACGAAGCTCGAGGTGATGAGGCTGCCGGGCCGCACCCCGCTATTGCTCCTGGAGGTTCCCGCCACGCGGCCGGATCTCGAAACCGTCATTGTCTACGGCCACCTCGACAAGCAGCCGGAGATGATCGGCTGGCGCGCGGACCTGGGGCCGTGGACGCCGGTGATCGAGGACGGCAAGCTCTACGGCCGCGGCAGCGCGGACGACGGCTACGCGGTGTTCTGCGCGCTTTCCGCCCTGCGCGCCCTGCACGAGGAAAAGCGGCCGCACGGACGCATCGTCGTGCTGATCGAGAGCTGCGAGGAAAGCGGCAGCTACGACCTGCCGGCGTACCTCGATGCGCTCGCGCCGCGCATCGGCACGCCGGCGCTGGTCATCGGCCTCGACTCCGGCTGCGGCAACTACGAGCAGCTCTGGGCCACGGCCTCGCTGCGCGGCCTGGTGAACGGCGTGCTCACCGTCGAGGTGCTGACCGAGGGCGTGCACTCCGGCGACGCGAGCGGCGTGGTGCCCTCGAGCTTCCGCATTGCGCGCCTGCTGCTCGAGCGCATCGAGGCGGCAGACTCCGGCGTCATCAAGCCGGCCGCGTTTCATGCGCCGATCCCGCCGCAGCGCAGCGAGCAGGCCAAAGGGGCGGCCAAAGTGCTTGGCGAGGAGATCTGGCGCAAATTTCCGCTCATGCCTGGCATGAGGCCGATGTACTCCGACCTGGCCGACCTGGTGCTCGCGCGCACGTGGCGCCCGGCGCTCGCGGTGACCGGCGCCGACAGCCTGCCGCCGCCGGCGAGCGCCGGCAACGTGCTGCGGCCGAAGACTTCGCTCGTCCTGTCGCTGCGGCTGCCGCCGACCGTGCAGGCCGAAGCCGCCGCGCAGCAGCTGAAGGCGCTGCTGGAAGCCAATCCGCCGTACGGCGCGAAAGTGCGCTTCGACTACGCGCAGGCGGCGACCGGCTGGCATGCGCCGCCGACCGAAAAATGGCTGGAAGCCGCCATCGACGAAGCTTCCGGGAAGCACTTCGGCAAGCCGGCGATGTGGATGGGCGAGGGCGGCACGATCCCGTTCATGGCGATGCTCGGCGCGAAGTACCCGCAGGCGCAGTTCCTCATCACCGGCGTGCTCGGCCCGCACTCGAATGCGCACGGCCCGAACGAGTTCCTGCACCTCGACTACGCCAAGCGCCTCACGGCCTGTGTCGCCGACGTCCTCGCCGCGCATGCCGCGCGCTGAGCAAAGCGGTCCAGCGCGCGCACCGGTTCGTCTGTGCGATGGCGAACATACGCCGAGCGCCGAAACGCGCACTATCCGCAGATGGCTTTGAGACGATGCCCATGAGCGCAGCTGCAATGTCCAGCGAAACGCGCCAAACTCTCACGCTGTACCGCGCCCTGAAAAATTGTGGCGGCGAGGCCGAATTAGCCAAGGCGCTCGACGTGTCGGTCGAAAGCCTGTCCCGCTGGCTCACCGGGCACGAGGCTCCGTCGGTCAAGGTCTACATGGCTGCCCTCAGCCTCGTCGCAACTGGACGGATCAAGCGCGCTAAATCGACCTAGGAGCGGCTTATCGCCCTGCGGGCGGGGGTCAACGCGGAAAAATGCAGTGGATCTCTGAGATTCTGAAATTCCCGGTAATAGTAGAGCGGCGTGGGCCGCTTTCCC
>VBBY01000116.1 GCA_005881595.1 Betaproteobacteria bacterium
AGCCTTTGGTCAGGATCAGGTCCTTGATCGAGACCGGGACGCCATCGAGTAGTCCCTTCGGTTCTCCCCTCAACCACCGTGCTTCCGATTCTTCTGCATTCGAAATGGCTTCCTGAGAAAGGAAGCAAAAGGCATTCAATTTAGGGTTCAAATCCTCGATGCGTTTCAATACCGCGCGCGTCACCTCGACCGGCGAGACGTCTTTCTTGCGATACAGATTGACGAGCTCGGCGGCGCCGAGCAAGCAGAGGTCGCTCACCGGCGCTCTGCTTTGGCGCGGGCGAGCGCCTTCTCGCGCCACAGCGGCCAGGCGCGCGCGTAGTCCTGCACCGGATTCGAGGCTTTGACCTCCGCCTCGTCGAGGTAGGTGATCTTTCCCTTATCTCCCGCAAGAAGCATCGCCTGCATCTGCATGCGGGCGCTCAGCTCCAGGTACACGCTGCGGCCGACCGCGCGCGGCAGGCCTTCGCCCACCACCACCGCACCATGGCCGCGCATTAACGCTGCCGGTTTATTTCCTAATTTCTTTGCCAATGCCTCGCCGAGATGCGGCGTCTTCACCAGCAGATCGGTGCCCTTCTGCACATCGCGGATCTCGAAGTTGGGCAGGCCCTCGCCGACGAAGGCCGCCATGTGGAAGAGCGGCCGCATCGGCACGTCGGTGACGCTGAAAGGCACCACCGAGGGCGAATGGTTGTGCACCACCGCCATCACTTCGGGCCGGCTCTTGTAGATCTCGCCGTGGATGAAGCGCTCGCGCACCGATTCGCGCCCCTGCGCATCGAGCGGCCGGCTGTCCAGGTCGTATTCCAGAAGATCTTCTTCTTGAACCTTTTCTGGTGCAATGGACCGGGCGAGGTAATAACGCGTCGGATCGCGCGGCGAGCGCAGGCTCACGTGCCCGTAGGCGTCGATCACGCCGTGCTCGGCCAGGATGCGGTAAGCCGCGACGAGGTCTTCGAGCGGTTCCATCAGTCGGCCTTAATGCCGGCGGCCTTCACTACCCGCTTCCAGCGCGCGAGCTCCATATTCACGAGCCGCCCGAGACGCTCGGGCCTGCCGCCGGCGGCCGCCAGCCCCTGCTTGGCGAGCATGTCCTGGATATCGGCTTGCCGCAGAAGCTGGTTCAGCTCGGCATTCACGCGCTCCACGACCGCACCCGGCGTGCCGGCAGGAGCGAACATCGCGTACCAGGTTTCGACCTCCAGGTCCGGCAAGCCCTGCTCCTTGAGCGTCGGCACGTCGGCGAAAGCAGGCGAGCGCTGCGCGCTCAGGACGGCGAGCATGCGCAGCCTGCCAGATTGCACGTGCGGCGCGACGGTCTGCAGCGCCGAGATCATCGCCTGCACGTGGCCGCCGACGAGATCGGCGATCGCGCCGCCGGCTCCCTTGTACGGAACGTGGATGATGTCCATGCCGGTCTCGAGCTTCAGGAACTCCATGGCGAGGTGCTGAGGTCCGCCGTTTCCAGGCGAAGAGTAGTAGAGCTTGCCGGGCTGGCGGCGCACCAGGTCGACGAACTCGCGCATCGATTTCGCCGGCACCTCCGGGTTGACGTACACCCCGAGCGCGCCGGTCGCGAGGAGCACGACCGGGGTGAAATCCTTGACTGGATCGAACGGCAGCGAGCCGATGAGCGCGGGATTGGTGGCGAACGAGGTCGCCGTCAGGAGCAGCGTGTGACCATCGGGCGGCGCCTTGGCGGCGAGCTCGGCGCCGATGCTGCCGGTCGCGCCCGGTCGATTGTCGGTGACGACCGCGGACTTCCAGCGCTCGGAAAGCTTCGGGCTGAGTACGCGCGACAGGATGTCGGCGCCTGTTCCAGGCGTATACGGGACGATGATATGAACGGGACGATCGGGATAGACGTCCTGGCCGCTGGCAGCCTGGAAGGCGCAGATACCGGCAAATAGAAGAATCCAGGTCTTCATTTACAGGTGACCCGTCGCAATCGCGGCGAGCTCATCGGGTTCGATCGCAAGCCGATTGCCGCGCCAGACGATGTGCAGGTCCGGCCGCAGCAAAATGAGATCGTAGCCGTAAACATCGCGCGCCGCATCGTCGGCGACGTCGAGAACATCGAAGGGCGCGTCATACGCCGCGAAGGACCGTTGCAACGCGGACGCGTCCTCGCCGGTGGCACCGAGGCGAAGCAGCGTGTAGCCGGGCCCGAGGCGATCCTGCAGGGCGACGTGGCCGTCGAGCCAGACATGCGGCAGACGGGCGCCCGGCCAGGTGGTCGGCACATACTCGCGGAACAGGTGCTCGGGCCCGCCCGGCTCCTCCCGGATGATGGGCGAGCCGACATACCGGTAGCCCAGCTCCGCGCCGATCATCTCGTTGGTCTTGCGCTGCTCGATGTCGGCCACTCCGGCGAGATGCTCTCTGGCCGCCTGTCCCTCGGCGGTCCGGTCGCGGATCTCGGGCCGATACTCGCCGCGCCACTTGCGCCGGCCGAGCGAGGCATAGCGCGAGGCGCCGACATTGCGATCGCCGATCTGCCGGCGCTCGATTTCGTAGGAGGCGAGGAGCTTTGGGCCGCCCCAGCCCCGCAGGCTGCCGGCGAGCTTCCATGCGAGATCGACGGCATCGCCGATGCCGGTGTTCATTCCTAATCCTCCGGTCGGGATGACGAGATGGACCGAGTCTCCGGCGAGGAATACGCGGCCTTTGCCGTAGTGGTCCGCGAGGAGCAGGTTCTGCTTCCACTCGCCCACGTAGAGCATGTCGTATTTCACGGGCACGCCGACGGTCCGCTCGAACTGCCGCGCCATGTCCTGGTCCTCGCCGACGATCGCGTGGAGCGTCCAGTGCCGGGTCGAATCCTGCATGATCAGGAGCGTCGCCGAATCGTCGGCGACGTGATAATGCCGCCCTTTGCCGGGACCGTTGCCGATCGGGATGCGCTCGTAGAGATCGTCGCAGCAGTACAGCGCCTGGCGCAGCTGCAGGAGGTTGCCCTCGCCGCGCAAGCCGATGCCGAGCTCGTGACGTACCCGGCTCGCGCCGCCGTCGCAGCCGACGAGATAGGCGGCGCGCAGGCTCGCGACCGGACCGGCGCCGTTGCGGACCCGCGCCGTCACGCCGGTCGCGTCCTGCTCAAGCGACAGGAACTCGCAGCCGTAGCGCACCGTCACGCCCGGCAGGGCCTGCGCCACGGACTTGAGCAGGGGCTCCAAGGTGTACTGGGAAATGAGCTGATACGGCTCGAGCGGCATCGAGCCGTCGGTGCAGGCGTCGATCTGGCCCTGGGCTTCGGCCACCGACGGATACGGCAGGCGCAGCAGCGGCGGCTGGTTCATCGCCAGGATCACGTAGACGTCCATCGGCACGTTGCGGTCCAGCCCGGCGGCGCGGATCTTCCCGGCGAGACCCATGCGCCGGAAGATTTCCATCGTGCGGGCGTTGCAGCGCTCCATCTTGGGGAGGAATTGCGGCGCTTCCTTGCGCTCGATCAGCGTGCAGCGCACGCCTTTCTGGCCGAGATCGATGGCGAGCGTCAGTCCGACCGGCCCGGCGCCGACGATCAAGACCTCGGTATCCGCTCCCATGCCGTTATTATCTATGCGGTGAACCGGGCCGCCCTGATCCTGGAGCAAGCCGCCCGCAAGATCGGCGTCGCAGCGGCCTGGGCCGGGATTCCCCTGATGGTGGTCCTCGCCTGCCTCGAGCCGGTCCTGCGCTGGGCGGGCCTGGGAGGCGATCTGCCTTTCGGCGAAGCGTCCACCGCCGCTTTTTTCGCGCTGACGATGACCTCGTTCGGCTATGCCTACGCCGCGGGCGCGCACGTGCGCCTCGAGGTTCTGAGCCGCCGCTTGTCGCCGCGGGCGCGCGCCGCCATCGAATTGACCGGCGCCGTGCTGATCGTTCTGCCGCTCTGCGCAGTGGTGCTTCTGGACGGGACCGAGTCCGCCTGGCGCTCCTTTCAGCAAGCCGAGCGCTGGGCGGACACGGGTTTGACCCTGCAATGGCTGCTGCGCGCCTGGGTACCCGCCGGCTTTCTCCTCTTGATGCTCGCAGCCATCGCCTCGGCCCTGCGCGCGATCATGACGCTGGCCGCCAGATGAGCTTCCTTTTGCCGGCATTGATGCTGGTCGGTCTCGCAGCGGCGCTTTTCTCCGGGTTGCCGGTGGCGGTCGTCCTCATCGGCGTGGCATTTCTCTTCGCCGGCCTGGGCATCCTGGCCGGGAGCGTGCGCATCGAGGAGATGGGAGCGATTTTCCATCGCGTGTACGGCACGCTGTCGGACCGCGACGAGGTCCTGTACGCCGCCGTTCCGATGCTGCTGTTCATGGGCGCGGTCCTGCACGAGAGCCGGCTGGCAGCAGACCTTCTCTCGGGAGCCGCGCGCCTTTTCGGTCGGGTCCGGGGCGGCCCTGCGCTCGCGACGCTTGCCGTGGCGGCGATCCAGGCGCCGGCAGCCGGAATGGTCGGCGCCTCGACCGGGGCGCTTGCGCTGTACGCCCTGCCCGCACTCAGGCGGCATGGCTACGGCACGCAGGAAGCCGCAGGCCTGGTCGCCGCGGCCGGCACGCTCGGCGTGGTGGCGCCTCCCGGCATCATGCTGTTCTTCGTGGCGGACGCCATCGGTGCCCAGGTGCCGGCGCTGTTCCTCGCCATGCTCGGGCCCCTGGCGCTCTTGCTGGCGCTCTATTTCGCGTATGCCGTGGTGCGCGGCTCGCCCAGGCCCGTTCGGGAAAACGCGGAGGCGGTACGTGCCGTGGATGCCCTGGTCCCGGCGCTGCTCATGATCGGCCTGGTGGTCATCGTGGCGCTAGGCTACGCGACGATTTCCGAAGCCGCAGGCCTCGCGGGGCTCGGTGCAGTGCTTGCCGCAGTGGCGCGCGGCAGGATGTCGTGGAGCGCGCTCGACGCCGCGATCCGGCGCACGGCGCTCGTCAGCGCCATGATCTTCTTCATCTTCGTCGGCGCGAGCGTCTTCTCGCTCGTCTTCCGCCTGCTTGGCGGCCAGGCGATGATCTCCGCCGCCGCAGCGGCGCTGGGTTACAGGGGAGCGCTGTCTCTCATCACCGCAATGAGCTTCGTATTCGTGCTCGGCTTTTTCCTCGACTGGCTGGAGATCGTCGTCATCGCGCTGCCCGCCTTGGCGAGCGCCCTCGTCGCGGCCGGCGTCGGCGCGCAATTCGGCAATGCCCAGCTTGCAGCCTGCTGGCTCGGCGCGCTCTTTGCCGTCAACCTGCAGACCTCGTTCCTGACGCCTCCCTTCGGCTACGCGCTATTCCTGGTGCACGGCGCCACCGGGGGCGCGGTGACGATCCCGCAGGTGTGGCGAGGTGCGCTTCCCTACCTGGTCCTGCAGCTCGTCACCCTTGTTGCCGTGGCTGTGATCCCGGAGCTGGCCACCTGGCTCCCGGCCCAAATGCTGGATCTTTCCGTGCCCAAAGGCCCCAAGTTCAATGAGTAAAACGCCAATGAAAGTCATCGCCATCGAGGAGCATTTCATCACGCCGCTGTACCGGGAAAAGGTCGGCGCCAACGAATTCCGCAATTTCTACCTGAAGAGCCGCGGCGAGCAGCTCGGCCACGACATCGTCGAGCAGAACTCCGACCTCGGCGCCGAGCGCCTGGCGCACATGGATGCCGCGGGCGTCGACGTGCAGGTGCTGTCCTTCGGCTCGCCGGGCCCGCAGGCCTTCGGCGCCGAGGTCGCGGCGCACATGGACGCCGCGGGCGTCGACGTGCAGGTGCTGTCCTTCGGCTCGCCGGGCCCGCAGGCCTTCGGCGCCGAGGTCGCGATCCCCATGGCGCGCGATGCCAACGATCGCCTTTACCAGGCAATCCAGAAGCATCCCGGTCGCTTTGCCGGCTTTGCGGCGCTGCCGACGGCGGACCCGGAAGCCGCGGCGCAGGAGCTCGAGCGTTGCGTGAGCAAGCTCGGCTTCAAGGGCGCGATGATCCACGGGCACACGCGCGGCAGCTTTCTCGACGAGCGCAAGTACTGGACCATCTTCGAGCGCGCGCAGGCGCTCGGCGTGCCGATCTATCTGCACCCGACGCTGCCGCATCCCGCGGTGGTGAAGGCCTACTTCGACGGCTACGAGGAGCTCGCCCGCGCGCCGTGGGGCTTCGCCGTGGACACGAGCTGCCATTTCCTGCGTCTCGTGTTCTCTGGCCTCTTCGATGCCTATCCGCAGCTCAAGATCATCCTCGGCCACCTCGGCGAAGGCCTGCCCTTCGCCATGCATCGCCTGCACGATCATTCCTGGGCGGCGGCGAAGCGCCGCGGGCTGAGAAAAGGCCCGCTCGACTACTTCCGCGAAAACCTCCTGGTGACCACCAGCGGCAACTGGTTCGAGCCGGCGTTCGTGTGCACGCTGCTTGCGCTCGGCGCCGACAACATCCTGTTCGCGATCGACTGGCCTTACGAGGCGAACAAAACCGGAATCGAATTTCTCCGAAAAATTTCCATTTCGGATGGTGACAGGCAAAAAATCGCGCACGGCAACGCGGAGCGGGTGCTGCGGATGTGAGCTTCAGAAAAGGCCCGGAACCCAGCGCTTCACACGCGCCTGGTAATCGACGTAAGGCTGGCCGAAGCGCTCGCGCAGGCGCCTTTCATCGCGCTGCACGCGGAGCTGGAACCATGCCAGCGCGGCGAGCGTGATGAGTGCGCCGAGCAGGGAGCGCAGGCTGAGCGTCAGGCCGAGCAGAAAAATGATATGCCCCAGGTACATCGGGTTGCGGCAATAGGCAAACGGTCCGTTGGTCACCAGGCGCTCGGGCGGCCTGTCCATGCCGGGCCCGCCGCCGCCGCGCCGGACCCGGTATTCGCCGATGAGACGGTACTGCAGGTAGCCCCAGACGAGCAGCGGCAGGAACCAGGGCTCGATGCGCAAGCTCCCGTCATGCAGCAGCAGCTCCCAGCCGATCACGATGAGAGGGTAAAGAACGAACGTGCGGAAGGAGGTGCTGCGTATCACTTGCGGCGCTTCTGCGCCAGCCAGATCACCAGGTCCCAGGCGTTGTGGATGGCGACCACGA
The DNA here is from genome assembly GCA_005881595.1 of Betaproteobacteria bacterium. Taxonomy (GTDB): domain Bacteria; phylum Pseudomonadota; class Gammaproteobacteria; order Burkholderiales; family SG8-39; genus SCGC-AG-212-J23. Next base: position 7,003 of record VBBY01000116.1, read on the forward strand.
GCAGGAGGAGCGTCACGAATGCCAGCATCGGCGTGCCGAGCGCGCCGCCGCGCCAGATGGCGATGGCGGCTGCGACGAGCAGTGCGTAGCCCAGGAAAGGAAGCCCGATATAGAACACCCAGTCCTCGGCGTCGAGCTTCCCCTCGCGCCAGAAATGATGGCCCCGGACCCAGACGAGATAAGCCAGCCCGCCGACGCCGGTCAGCGCGAGCAGCAGCGCGAGCGCTGCCGGCGCGATATGCGGCACCAGCATGAACGCCGAGATGGCGAGCGCGGTGGCGAAGAACACCATGGTCGGCGTCACGAACGCGCGCACGCCGGCCTTGGGGCGCTCAGCGATCGTCTCGGGACTGACGGAGATGACGACGAACATCAGGCCGGTGAGCGCCGCCGCGGAGGTCCCCACGAGGAGATAGAACTCGTGCCAGCCTTCGATCATCGCGGCGGGGTCCATGGCTTGTCCGCCCAGGCCACGCCCATGCGCGCGACCTGGGCATCGATGAGGTAGGGCTTGCCCTCGAGCGAAGCCCTGCGCGCGCGCCCGAGCGCGGCCTTGAGCTGCGCGGGCGATGCGGCGACTTCCGCTTCGACGCCGAAGCCCTTTGCGATCCAGGCCATGTTCATGTCGGGGCTCCCGAGGTAGTCGTGGAAGAAGTGCCCGGTCTGCACCATGCGCCCGCCCGGAACCTTCTCGATGACGCGGCTGTGCGGGCCGCCGTAGGCGTGGTTGTTGTACACCACCGTGATGACAGGCAAGCCGATACGAGCCATGTTCCAGAGCGCGGTAGGGCCGAAGACGAAGGAGCCGTCGCCGACCAGGCAGATCACCTGGCGTTTCGGGCGCGCGAGCTTGACTCCGGCCGCGGTGCCGACGCCCGAGCCGAGGTGCGCTCCGTAGTAGAAGAACAGCTCCCTGCCGCCGTCGGGATTGAAGTCGAAGCCGTGCAAGTTCACCGAGCCGGCTTCGTGCACGATGATCGCGTCGCGGTCGGCGAACTGCGCGAGCTCCCAGGTGACGCGGTCGGCGAGCATCGGGCTGCGCTCCCACTCCGGATTCTTCGCCACCAGCGCGCGCAGCGCCGCCGCCTTGTCGTGAAAGCGGCGTACTTCCTCGCTTCTCTCCCGAATTCTCTTTCTGGTTGAATCGGAAAGCAGCTGCGCGACCGCGGCGGTGAGGTCATCCAGCCCGTAGGCGACGTCGGCGACGAGCGGGACTTCGGTGCTCATCACGTTGCCCATGCTCCAGCTGTCGATGCGCATGTCGATGAACTTCGCGCCGCGGCCGACGATCGGCGCCGGGCTGTTGTGCTGGAGCTTGTTGCCGACGTTGATCACCACGTCTGGATTTTTCGGGAACTCGAGCGTGGCGAGCCGGGCGGCAGGCGGGCTGCCGACCCAAAGCGGATGCGCTTCCGGGAAGCTGGCGAAGACCTGCCGCGCCTGCGTCACCGGCATGCCGAGCAGCTCGGCGAGCTTCACCGCCTTCGCCACGGCCCCGGCTTTGTACACCTCGTCGCCGACGATCATGAGCGGCATGCGCGCTTCGGCGAGCAGCTTCGCCGCGCGCTCGACCTCGGCCGGGTTGGGCCGCACGCGCATGCGCGGATCGACTTTCTCCTGCACGATGACCTCGGCGCGAACGCGCTCGTCGTTGAGGTCCGAATGCCACGACGCGTAGGTCGGTCCATAGGGCGGCGTCCAGGCCGCCTTGAAAGCGCGGCGCACCGTCTCGGGAATCATGTCCGCGCGGCGCGCGAGCCAGGCGTACTTGGTGAGCGGCGCGACCAGCTGCTCCTGGTTGGCGACCTCCTCGAAGCCGTCGCGCCCGGCGCGGCCGGTCTGGTCGGTGCGATAGCTGTAGAAGACGAGCGGCGTCTGCTCCTTGAAGGCGTTGAACATCTGGCCCATGGCGTTCGCCAGGCCCACCACCGCCGCCTGCATGACGATGGTCGGCTCGCCGGAGGCCTTCACGTAGCCCGCGGCCATGGCGGCTCCCGGGCCCTCGTGCGGCGTGAGGATGTACTTGAGCTGTGGCCGGTCGACGAGCGCCTCGTAGAAGTGCGCGTCCTCGCTCGCCGAGTTGCCGAAGATGTATTTGACGCCCGAGGCGATGAGCTGCTCGGCGAAGCACTCGGCGCCGGTCCCCTCGACGAGCTTGATTCCATCCGCGCCCTGTGCGCGAGCCGCGGGCACGAGCGATTCGAGCACCGACTCGGCCGCGGCAAGCGAGATCCCGGCGGTGGTCAATCCCTTCAGGAAGCTGCGCCGCGAGATCGAGCTCGACAGGTACCGCGCCACCAGCTCCCTCATTGCGGCCTCCTTGCGTACACCGTGCCGAGATAGTCGGCCATGGCCTTGATCTCCTCCTCGGTCCACAGCGCGCCGCGTCCCACCATGCGGTAGAGCACGCTCTCCCAGCCGCGGCGGTCCTGGCGGTGATCCATCCACATGCCCGCGCTGTGGCATTGGAAGCATTTGGCGAGCAGCGTTTCCTTGCCCGGCGCGTCCGGAAATCCAGGCGCCTTCGGCTTGTCCTGTGCCCACGCGGGGCGCGACAGGAGCAACGCGCCGAGCAGGGCGAACAGGACGCTAGACGAGCGGCACAAAGTCGTATTCACCGATGCCCTGCAACACGAGAAAGGTCGCCGAGCCGTCACCGCCATTGGCGACGAGGTGCGGGCGGCGGGGCTTGACCGAGTACGTGTCGCCGGGGCCGAGCCGGACCTCCTCCTTGGGATCGCGCAGGAAGAGCCTCAGGTTTCCCTTCAGCACGTAGAACGTGTCCTGGACATTGTTGTGATAGTGCCAGGGCACCTTCTGGGTCTTCGAGAGCTGGATCTCGGTAATAAGAAAGCCGGGCC